>JAQYWJ010000016.1:5985-19251 GCA_030145005.1 Desulfobacter sp.
AGGCATTAATTAATATTTTGGGACACGATTTTGTATTCTATTAAAACAGAACGTTCCTGGCGCGAGCTTCAGGTAGACTATATCCAGCAGAAAAAAAGACAGACCACGGCTGTCCGTATACGCCAAATTGCAACTTTTCTTTGCCTTGGTGTTGCAGCCGTAGCACTGCTCTGGTTTGGGGCGCAAACGGTATCCAAGCTCGGTGAGCGGCTGTTTTCCCAAAAACCGGATAAGGTCGAAAGTGAACCTGCCCTGCCCAAGCTCCTTGTAAAATCTGAAGTCAAAGCCCTGGTCCAAAACATTGATATTCTCAATTCAAAAACAGACATTTTCTTTGCGGACGGGCCGTCCTGGACATATACCATCCACACCCAACTGGACACACGCCTTCAGGCTAAATTGATCAGGACGCTGAACTATCTTAAAACCCTGGACCGGGGCAAGCCGGAACTCATCGGCATGGTGGCCATGGACGGCAGCACCGGATTCATAAAAGCCATGGCCGGATTTAATCCGGGCAATCCGGCCACCAACCCCTGTACATCGGCCCGCTATCCTGCTGCCAGTATTTTCAAAATCGTCACCGCATCTGCTGCCGTGGAAAAATTAAATTACACAGCCACCACCCCCCTTTATTTCAACGGCAGGAAATACACCCTGTACAAACGGCAGTTAACGAACCAGAAAACAAAATATACCAATCGGGTCACCCTGGAGACAGCCTTTTCCGAATCCATCAACCCCGTATTCGGCAAACTCGGTCAACTTGCCCTGGGCAAAGCGGTGCTCAACAATTTTGCCGAAAAATTTGGTTTCAACCAAAATCCGGATACGGATTTTGATTTTCCAGTCCCCCATTTTGAAGCAACCGACAGTAATTACCATTTAGCGGAACTTGGATGCGGATTTAATCGGGATACCCTAATTTCGCCTGTATTTGCCGTGACTATGGTTTCCGCCATGGTGAACAAGGGACAAAGCCTTGTCCCCCGTCTTGTGGACCGGATATCCAATTCAGACGAAAACGAGATTTACAAAAGCACTAAAGAGATATATAAAACACCGATTAGCCCCAAAACAGCCGCCACCATGAAAAAACTCATGAAAAAAACCATATCCGGCGGCACAGCCAGGAAATCGTTCAGGGGCTATTCACGGGATAAAGTATTATCAAATCTTTTGATCGGCGGGAAAACCGGCTCCCTGTCCAACCGGGAGCATACGGTTAAATACGACTGGTTCACAGGATTTGGACAACAGAAAACAACAAAAGAGACATTGATTGTCGCAGTAGTAGTGGGTCACGGCAAATATATCGGGACCCGGGCATGCGTCCACGCTAAAAACATGCTAAAGACTTATTTCAGCGCCCCCAAAACCAAAAAAAATTTGCTGACGGCAACTTCAGCTGTTCCGGAATAACAGCCCTTGGCTGACCTGGTCTATCAATACCCAGATTCAAAAAAACGATTCAATATAAAAGCAATTCAATAAGTTAGTTTAACTTTCACATAAAAAATTTCCGGGATGTATAACGGAGGATACAGATGAAACGACAAGGCAATCTTTCAACACAACTTTTTGATTATCTTAAGCATATCGCAAATATAAATGTGGACATGGGCAAACCCTTGTCATCGGTGAAGGAGAACACCTTACTCTTTTTCCCCGATACCTGCTGCACCCTGGGGTGCGGAATCTGCGCTCTTGTGGCATTTAAAGGGCCTGCCTGTGAAAATGATCTGGAATCCCTGTCCAAGGGCATTGAAACCCTTTCAAAAAATCGTCTTGGCCCGTTTTCCGAAGACACAAACCCAATGGTTTCAAGAGAGTACCTGGGTGGCGAAGAATTTTTATCCACCTTGTTTGACCATGCCCAGAACCTTAAGCAGGAAACGATTTTTGCATCCCTGTTTTACGACCGGGTAAAAACCCGCAAATTGTCCGAAATCACCCAGGATATTAAAAAAATTCTTACGGATGAAATCCGGGATTTCAAATTTGCCACAGCCGGCTTATCCACCCCCGAGGTGGAGATTGCCGCAGATCATATTGATCAACTCAAGGATATCTTCTGGTGTCTGAAAAAAGAAATTATTGACAATATTGAAGCCATTGAACAGCTGGCTCCGGGTATAGAGAAACAAAACAACCCTACAGGAATAGCGCTTTTTAAGCGAATCAACGCCGTACTCAACAGCCTTGATCGCCTTGAGGTCAGAGGACGCGATTCAGCAGGCATTTCAGTACTGTGCACCCTGGATGAACAGGAATTTTCAAAGTACAAAAGCGTTCTGGAAAAAAAAGGGATCGCCGAAGGGTTGGAAAATAGAAGCAACCGACAAATCCTGTCAAACAACACCATCTCCATCAATGAAGTTAGCAAGCCAGGTTCCCCGGACCGTATTACCATCTGTTTTGTGTACAAATTTGCCGCAGAGATAGGTGCCCTTGGCGACAACATCGCCTTTATCAGAAATCAGATTAAAAACGATCACCTACTCCAGACACTTGCCGAATTTTCCACGTTGTCGTCATCGGTCTCTGCCCATACAAGGTGGGCATCCGTAGGTGATATCACCGAAGCCAACTGCCATCCTTTGGACAATACACTCACAGATACCGGAATATCCCAAAGCGGCATTATCCATGTCTGCCTTAACGGTGATATTGACAACTACCTGGAACTGAAAACCGAATACGAGGCCCGGTACGATAAAATTCATCCCCAGATCACCACGGACACCAAATTGATCCCGTTGCAGATTGAACACCACCTGAAAATGGGCGCGCCCATTGAAGAGGCGTTCCGCCTGGCGGTCAATGAATTTGAAGGGTCCCATGCCATTTCCATGCACACAGACCTTGCCCCGGGCAAATTGTTTCTGGCCCAGAAAGGCAGTGGGCAGGCCATTTTTGTGGGGCTTGCCCCGGACCATTACATTGCGGCATCGGAATTATACGGGGTGGTGGAGGAGACCCGCCATTACATCAAACTCAACGGCGAAGAAAAGGGGCAGATCGTGGTCCTGGACCAGGAGGATGCCGGTGGTATTGAAGGAATACGATCCTTTTACTATGACTACCAGCCCATCA
Source organism: Desulfobacter sp. (assembly GCA_030145005.1). Taxonomy (GTDB): domain Bacteria; phylum Desulfobacterota; class Desulfobacteria; order Desulfobacterales; family Desulfobacteraceae; genus Desulfobacter. The sequence continues at coordinate 9,082 of JAQYWJ010000016.1, forward strand.
CCCTGACCCGGGAGGATGTACTCACCAGCCAGATCACCTCCAGGGACATTGACCGCCAGGGGTATAACCACTATTTTCTCAAGGAGATCTCTGAATCCCCGCTGTCCGTTGAAAAAACACTGGAAAACAAATTCAAGCAGAATCCGGGTTCAGGGCTTCTCAAGGTCAATCTGAACAGGACTATTATTCCACCGGACCTGGAAAAAGATTTACGGTCCGGAAAAATAAAAAAAATATATTTCATCGGCCAGGGAACAGCCGGTATTGCAGCCCAGGGATGTGCGGATCTTCTCACCCATTACCTGGGGGGTAAATCCATGGACATTCGTGCCCAGAAAGCGTCCGAGCTTTCCGGGTTCAGCATCGGCTGCGAAGGTGAAGATGCCACAGCCATGGAAGACACACTGGTCGTGGCCATCAGCCAGTCCGGCACCACCACGGACACCAACCGGACCGTAGACATGATCCGGGCCCACGGTGCCAGGAGCCTTGCCATTGTCAACCGCAGGGATTCGGATCTGACCTTCAAGGTGGACGGGGTATTGTATACCAGTTCCGGCAGGGACATTGAGATGTCCGTGGCCTCCACCAAGGCCTTTTATTCCCAGATCACGGCCGGAGCCGTGCTCGGGCTGCACCTGGCTGCCCTGCTCAATGCCAGAAGTGAAAACTATATCAGCGATCAGATCCGTGCGCTGATGGAACTGCCTGCAAAAATGAAAGCGGTTCTTGAAATGCGTGATGAAATCAAGGAATGTGCCGACAACCTGGCCATCTCCAAAAATTACTGGGCCACAGTGGGTTCCGGTGCCAACAAAACATCTGCCGACGAAATCAGGATCAAACTGTCGGAGCTTTGCTACAAAACCATCTCCTCGGATTTTGTTGAGGACAAAAAACATATTGACCTGTCAAGCGAGCCATTGATCATTGTCTGTGCCGCCGGTACCAGGCAAAGCGTGCTTAGAGACATCATCAAGGATACATCCATTTTCCATGCCCACAAAGCTTGTCCCATTGTGATCACCACCCAGGGCGAAAACCGGTTTGATCTATATGCCAAAGCCGTTTTCAAGATACCCGAAGTCCAGGAACATTTTGCCCCGGTTCTCAATACCCTGGTGGGACATATCTGGGGCTACTATGCAGCCCTTGCCATCAATGCCAAATCAAAATTTCTCTATGAGGAAAGGCTGAAAATAGAAAATATCATTGAAGAGTTCAAGAACATGGGCCATGATGATTACGAGGTGCTTTTAGAGAACAAATTCACGGAAACCGTGGCAGAGTTCTACAATCAGTTTTCCCAAAAAAGGCGCCGGGGTGAATTTCCCAGTGCCATGGGTCTAAGCACGGTATCCGACATCACCTTGCTGCTGAAATACCTGTCCGGCAGGCTGCCGGTATCGGATTTTGAAGTGGACTTCGGCGTCAAAGGAACCCCGCCCAATATGCTGTCCACCTTTTTTACCACCATGAACCAGGCCATCAATATCATGGCCCGGCCCGTGGATGCCATCAAGCACCAGGCCAAAACAGTTACCGTGGGTACCAGCCGGACCAGTGAAAGCTTTGAAGGCATTATATTTGATGTCCTGGCCGAACATAACATCCAGATTCCTTTGATTACCAATACAAATGTACTGGTCCTTAAAAACCTGCAGGAAATCATATCCGAAATTAAAGGCGCAGTCCTTTACCGCATCACCGGCTTAAACCTTTTAGGAAAAGTCACGGCAGACACCCGCATTGATGTGGTATCCAAAACAGGCATTCTGGCCAATGAATCCTCAAGGGTGGAAACGGATCACCGTCTCAAAGGAACCAAAAACATCATTGTCAGGGAGGGTAACGTATATATCGGCAAAGGCCGGAAAGACAACAGAAGCATTCTTGTGATTCCGGTGCTCTCATCTTCGCCGACGTCGCCCAACATCATTGAATTTCTTTTGTCTTTAAACATTGCTTTTAAATCCACGGAAGAAGTTACCCTGCTGAAAAAAATCAAGGCCCTGGGCGGAAAATATACCCGGCTTAAGGACTGGATTCTTGAAAGTAAGAATGTGGCATGGGATGATAAATACCTCAACCTTGTGGACATTGAGACCCTGTTCGGGGCCACGGCTGAACAGGCTGTGGAGGCGATTGTTGAAAAGCTTAACTGATTCGTGCCTAAGCCCTGACCAAAACCAGAGCAGACACACCGGCAGCCCCTGCCTCCAAAAGGGTCTGGGCTGCGGCATCGCAGGTGGCCCCTGTGGTAAACACATCATCCACCAAAAGGATATTTTTGCCTTTGATCAGGGCAGGCTTAGGGCAGGCAAAGGCCTGGGTCAAATTCTTTTTCCGTGCCTGATGGTCTAAGCCGGTCTGGCTGACCGTTGCCCGAACCCGGGTAAGGCCATTGATGTCAATGCGCCATGGTGCCGGCCGGTCATAGGCATTCCTGTATAGCCGGGGAAAATTTCGGACAAGAAAATAGGACTGGTTGAATCCGCGCTTTTTAGCCTTTGATCCATGGAGGGGAATGGGCAGGATCAAATGAAAACCATTCATATCAAAATGGGTGGCAAAGGCCTGAAACAGGTGACGTTCAAAGGGACGGGCCAGACTGAGCTTTGATTGGTATTTGAACAATCCCAGGGCCTTTTGTATTAGATCCTTGTACACAAATGCCGCCCTGACACGCTGCATTGCCATGGGGGTTTCAAGGCAGGCACCACACAGGTGATCAGGTCCGGATTCAAAACAACGGCCACAGGCAGGGCAAAAAGGGTGATCAAATAGCGGCAAAGCCTGTCCCAGGCACGTGTGGCAGAAGCAGACGCTTAACGGGTTATCCGTGGGCTTTTTAATATATTTGCCGCATCCCAGGCATTTGTCCGGAAATACCAGTGCGCAAATCCCGGACCCGATCATTTTGACCAGTTTTTTTATCATCAGGAATTGAGACCCAGGCGTTGACGGCGGGCCTCAAACATGGCAATACCGCCTGCCACGGACGCATTCAAAGAAGTAATATGGGTTTCCATGGGAATGGACAGGATAAAATCACAAGCTTTTCTTATCCCGGGCCGCAGCCCGGTGTGCTCGCCCCCCACCACAAGGGCCAGGTTACCGGTAAGGTCCGCCTCAAAAAGGCCTTTATCTCCACCGGCATCCAGACCGGACACCCAGGCGCCATATTTTTTAAGGTCACGGATCAGAACCGAAAGATTGGTGGCTAAAAAGATGGGGGCATGCTCCATGGCCCCGGCTGAACTGCGGGAGACCCCGGCAGATGGCAGGGCACACCGATCTTTTGGCATCACAATGTAATCAACGTCGGCACACAGCGCGGTGCGGATCAACGCACCGGTATTCTGGGGATCTTCAATGCTTTCAAGAATCAGAATAAAAAACGGATCCGGCCGGGTTTCAATCTGTTTGAATAACGCAGAGACGGATTGGACCGGAAAGGGCGACACCCTGGCGGCAATGCCCTGGTGACGGCCAAAGCCGGCAAGTCGGTCCAACTCCTCACCGGCAAGGGTTTGCACCGTCACTTGTTTCTTGCCGGCCAGATCTGCCACGGCCTGTACACGTTTATCAGACCGGTTCTCATACACCATGATGGATTCAAATTTACGGCGACCGGCTTTCAGGGCTTCAAATACCGAGTGATATCCGTAAAGAATCTCTTTATCCCCGAGATTTCGAGGTTCACATTTTCGTCTCTGGCCGCGGGGATTGCGTCTCCGACCCCGGGACTCTGGCTTACCGGCCATCATTTCGCAGTCTCCTGTTCAACAATGGCAATGAGTTCGGCAACCGCCTCATCCAGCATATCATTGACCACTACATGGGTATAAAAGGATTTCTGGGCAATTTCTCCTTTTGCATTCTCCAAGCGCGTGCGGATCACCTCTTCGGTATCGGTTCCCCTGCCCCGCAGCCTCTGTTCAAGCACCTCTAAAGACGGGGGCATGATGAATATGGAAACTGAATCCAGACCAAAATCCATAATCTGACGCCCCCCCTGGACATCAATATCCAATAGAACACTTTGGCCTGCCGTAAGCTGTTCTTGAACAAAAGGTCCGGAGGTGCCGTAGCAATTGCCGTGGACTTGTGCCCATTCCAGCATCTGGCCGGATTCCACCATTTCCATGAACTGTGCCTTATCCGTAAAAAAATAATCTTTCCCGTGAACCTCCCCCTGCCGGGGGGTGCGGGTGGTATGGGAAATGGAATATACGATGTCATCAAACCGCTTCAAAAGTTCTTTGACAAGCGTTGTCTTACCTGCACCTGAGGGTGCTGAAACAATAAAAAGTTTTGCCGCCATGCCCTATTCCTCCTGGAGTACCCCGGGGTTTTGGATCAGGGCCTCAAAGCGTGCGGAAACAGTTTCCGCCTGAATCGCGGACAGAATCACATGGTTGGAGTCTGTCACAATAATGGCCCGGGTTTTTCTGCCATGGGTCACGTCAATGAGGCGCCGGTCCTCCCGGGCTTCATCCTTGATCCGCTTCATGGGCGACGAGTTCGGGGATAAAATCGCCACCACCCGGTCTGCCACCACAGTATTACCAAAACCAATGCCCAAAAGTGGCTGTTCCATAATTCCCCTTTTTTTAATGATAATTTCTTCCCGGCAGCGGATATGCTTTTTTATAAGAAAATATGTGTAACCTCCCACATTGAGCAGGTACTAAATCATTGACTATTTTTCAACTAATTGATTTTATAGAGGAATTAAATCAAAAAAGTCTAAAATAGCCTACTCAATGTGGGTAACCTATAAATATTTTTCAATTTTCGTTGTGGGCTGAACCACGGTTAAAAATCAGATCAGCCCATGGCTGTTATTCGATATTCTGCACCTGCTCCCGGATCTTTTCCAACTCGGATTTCAGGTCTACCACGGCATGGGACAAGGTTGCATTACCGGCTTTGGAACCAATGGTATTAAATTCCCGGTTAAACTCCTGGATCAAAAAATTGAGCTTTCTGCCCTGGGACTCATTTTCATCCATGACCTCCCGGAACATTTTAATGTGGCTGTGCACCCGAACAATCTCCTCGGATACATCACTTTTGTCCGCAAGCAGCGCGGTTTCCTGGGCCAGACGGACCGGATCAAAACAATCCCCGTCCTCGGCAGTCAGCACGGCCAGGCGTTCCTTAAGCCGGGCCTTGTAAACTTTCGGTATGGTTTTGGCCTGTTCTTCAACGCCTGCCATACGCTGTTCAATGTCTGAAACACGACGGGTTAAATCCTGGTACAGGTTTTCCCCCTCACGCTTTCGCATGCGGTCAAGAGCCTGAGCCGCATTACGAGCCGTGTCACACAGAGCGGAACGGAGAAGCTCCAGGTTAACTTCAGGTTTTGCAGCCACAATGACCTGCTTAGCCCCGAGCAAGGTTTCCAGGGCAATGTCACCGGAAAGGGAAAGGGTGTCCTGGACCGTTTTCAATGCTTTATAATAGGCTTTGGCCTTGATAATATCCACCTCAAACAGATCCTGGTCCAGGGACTGGTCCTCCAGGCTTGCCCGGATCTCTATTCTGCCCCGGGCATGGAACTGCCCCATGATCTTTTTAATTTCCTCTTCAAAGGGCTGACAGGTTTCGGGCAGATAAATCGAAAAATCAAGAAAACGGGAATTATAGGCGCGAACGGTCATGTCCACAGTCAGGGTATCCAGGGTGTGCGACACTTTGGCAAAAGCGGTCATGCTTTTTATCATACAATTATCCTTTTATGGCCTTAAGATCCACAAGATATTTCTGCCTCACCTGCAGTAGGAATTTCAGCACAGCATCGGAGGCATAATCCGGGTAAGTCCACTCCAGGGTTTTAAAGCCTTTTTTGGTGTACATTAATGTCAGGTCAGCATAAATTTTCTGTCCGATGTAAATCCTGTGGGAATACTCCTTTCCCGTGGCCAGGATAAACCGGGAAGACAAAAGATACCCCGGGTCAATATTTATGGTTCTGTTGTTCCGGTCCAGGCAGTCCGCTTCAATCCTGTTGGTCTCAAGTTTGATCGAAGCAAGGGCATCCTGTTCCATAAGCGGTTTGAATGCAATAAGTCTGCGAAACAACGGTTCCCCCATTTCCCTGTAATAATAATCCGTAAAATCAAAATCCAGCCAGGGGGAGATCATGTCCACGGGACCGCCCACAGCTTCAAGGCTTGGGAAGACCGATTCCAGGACCGTCTTATCTTTCATGAAAACCGACATCACAAGTTTGGCCGGTGCCGGTGCTTTAGGCGTACTCATTGTTTAACGGGAATCGCCTCGTCAATGAGCATAATGGGAATATCATCCCTGATTTCGTACTTAAGGGCGCAGGTTTCGCAAACCAGGCCGTCCTCTGCCTCGGTCAGTTCCACCGGACCTTTGCATTTGGGACAGACAAGAATTTCAAGCAGTTCCTTTGATACAGCCATGGCAGTATCTCCTTGAATAGTGTTAATTTTTTGAAGTCTGCATGGACTGCAGTCTATAATAAAAGCCTTTTGCAGCCATCAGGTCATCATGGACACCTTGTTCAACAATGGTACCATCTTTGAACACAATAATCCGGGAGGCGTAATCTATGGTGGACAGTCTGTGAGCAATGACAAAGGAAGTACGGCCCTCCATCAAATTTCCCAAAGCCTTTTGCACAACTTTTTCTGCTTGGGAATCTAAGGCCGAGGTTGCCTCGTCTAAAATCAGCACCGGCGCATTTTTTAAAAGCGCCCTTGCAATGCAGATCCGCTGTTTTTCCCCCCCGGACAAACGGGAACCAAGCTCTCCGATCACGGTATCATAACCCTTGGGAAAACCGCAGATAAAATCATGGGCAAAAGCGGCCTTGGCTGCCGCTTCAACCGTGGCATCATCTGCATCCATTTTTCCATACCGGATATTGTCCCGCACGGTCTCGTTGAATAAAATGGGTTCCTGGGTCACAATGGAAATATGGTCTCGAAGGGAAGCAATTGTCAGGTCCCGGACATCGTGGCCGCCAACAAAAACACCGCCCTCGGTCACATCATAAAGTCTTGGGATCAGGTTCACCAGGCTGGTTTTTCCCCCGCCGCTCATGCCGACTAACGCCAGGGTCTCTCCGGGTGCGGCCTTAAGATTTATGTTCTTTAAGGCCAAAGGTTCTTCAGGGCCGTAGGCAAAGGCAACGTTTTCAAAAACCACCTCACAGGATGACGTCTTAAGGGGCCGGGCATCGGGTTTGTCCACCACATCATTTTGGGTTTCCAGCACATCAAAAACCCTGGATGCTGCCGCCACGCCCTCCTGGATAGTATTGTTTAGGCTAGACAATTTTTTCACCGGGTTATAAAGCATCATCACGGCAGTCAAAAAAGAGAAAAACACACCGGGTGTGGACGTGCCGTTGACTACCCGCATCCCGCCAAACCAGATAACAAAAGCGATGCCTAACCCGCCTAAAAATTCCATAACCGGGGAAGACAATGCCCGTGTCATCACTTTTTTCATTTCCAACCGAAACAGTACTTTGGTTTTTTCCTTGAATCTGGCCGTTTCAAAGGACTGAAGATTGAATATTTTAACAATCTTTACCCCGGAAAAAGTTTCATGCAGAAAGGCGTTAAGATCTGCCATGGTTTCCTGGGATCCTGTGGAAAACTTCCGGATTCTTTTGCCAAATATGACAATGGGATAAAAGGCAACGGGCAGGACAAGAAAGGCACCTAACGCAAGTTGCCAGTCCCGGTAAAAAATAACAAACAAAAACGCCACAACAGAAAAAGAGTCCCGAAACAGACTGATAACGGCAGTGGACACCATGCCTTTGATAATATTGACATCATTGGTGATCCGGGACATGAGCGCCCCGGTCTTTTCTTTGTGGATATATGCAATGGGCAGGTTCATGATCTTTTCATAAAGGCTGTCCCTGAAATCGCGGATAATACGCTGTCCCACATGATTCATAAGGTATTCCGACCCGTATGAACCGGCCCCTTTTAAAAAAAATACCAGGATGGCAAGGCCGGGGATGAGCAATAATTTGGTACTGTCTTTGGCAATGAAAACATCATCAAGAACAGGTTTAACCAGCAGGGCCATGGTACCGTTGGCACCAGCCACCACCACCATACATAAGGCGGCCAGGGCAATCCTTTTCCAGTGTGCAAACACCATCCGGATAATTTTTTGCCTGCGTTCTTTAGACAATCTGTTTTTTTTTGATTTCATGGGCGGGGCAATTGCTTTACAGATTCTATTGTCAAGTACCAAAAAACATGAGAGCATAGTCTCCCATGACAAAGTGTGCTCTTATACCCAATTTTTTTAAATTTTACAATATCCTGTGGAATGCGGCCCTGCCTTTTTTAAAACGGCATCCAAGACTTGCCTCAACCTTTGAAAGGCGTATAAATCCGGTTCACCTTCAACCGGCAGATATCTGGATACAGGCAGCATCGGCCGGGGAGGCTTACCTTGCCGTATCCATCATAAAAATCCTTAACCCGGACAGGCCGGTCACCATACTGTTGACCACAACCACGGATCAGGGCATGGAAATTCTGACTCAAGCGCTTTCTTCAAAAAAATTTTCACCCCGTATCAGCCTGTTTGTTGATATATTCCCCTTTGACAGCCCAAAGGCCATGAACAAAGCAGTGCAACAGGTGAATCCTACTGTCATGGTATTGCTGGAGACCGAACTGTGGCCGGCCCATCTTTATGCGTTAAAAAGAAATCATACCACCGTATTGCTCATCAACGGCAGATTATCCCAGAAAAGCAGCCGGAATTACAGACTCACAAAAGCGCTCTGGCGATCTTTGGCCCCGGAGCGTATCCTGGCCATCTCTGCCGGGGATGCCAAAAGATTTTCACAGGTATTTTCCCACACCCGTGTTGATACCATGGACAACATCAAATTTGACCGTATAAAGGTTCAGAACACGACCGGTGAAAGCTCTGCTTTAGCTGCAATTGTGCCCCGGGAATTGCCCCTGTCTATTTTTGCCTCCTTCCGCCGTCAGGAAGAAAAGCAGATCATTGACATGATCAAAGTGTTAAAAAAAGAGGTGCCGAACCAGATTATTGCCCTGTTCCCCAGACATATGCACCGAATAGCGCCATTTTTAAAAAAATTGAATAAAAACGGCCTCAAGGTTTACAAAGGCTCGCAAATATCATCCATTCTAACCGGTTCGGCCATTATTCTGTGGGACAAATTTGGAGATCTGCACCAGGCTTACAGCCATGCCGACGTGGTTTTTGTCGGCGGAAGTCTTGCGCCCCTGGGGGGGCAAAATTTCATGGAACCCGCAGGCTTAGGCATTCCCACAATAATCGGCCCCCACTGGCAGAATTTTGCCTGGGTGGGAGAAGAAATCTTCAATACGGGTGCTGTAACCCGATGTAAAAACCGGCAGCATGCGGTTAAAACCATGTGCACACACCTGGTAAAATCCGGAGGCCGAAAAACCCGTATTGATGCGATGAATCATTATATTTTACAAAAACAAGGGGGAGCACAGACCGCTGCAGACGCCATTTGGGCGTCGTGGGTGGCAAATCATGATTAGATGCCTAACCTGGTTAATATGTGCCGTTGTCGTTGATCAACGACCAGCGTTTTGTTCTATAACTTATTCATAATGTGTCCACATACGAAGGACTTTAACAACTTTATCATCATTTATGATTTGGTATACAATTCTATGCTGAATATTTAATCTTCTTGAATATGCACCAGATAAATCACCTACGAGTTTTTCATAAGAAGGTGGATTTTGGTATGGATTAGTTTTTAATATATCTATGATTTCTTCTGCTTTTGACTTTAACCCGGACGTTGATAGCTTCTTTGCATCCTTTTGAGCTTGTTTTGTAAAAACAACTTTCCAGATCACCAATCAAGATCCTCATGGCAATCTTCTACCGGGGTTGACAGTCCTTCCTGAATTGATTCACGCATTCCAGGAATATTTAACAAAAACATAGTTTCTTGAATTGCTTTCCAATCTTCTTCGGAAAGAAGCACCGCATTTCCTCTTTTGCCTGTGATAATAATTGGTTCGTGGGATGATGATGCCTGGTCAATGAGTCTGTAAAGATTGGAACGGGCTTCTGTTACGGATAATATTGTCATATATACCTCCTTGAAACTTCCTCCTCATAAAAGTACGTCAT
>JAQYWJ010000171.1 GCA_030145005.1 Desulfobacter sp.
CAAGTGACTCCGTGGGCGACGTACCCATGATGATGGGCTGGCCGCACCGTTTCTACCGAATCTATAGAGAATCCCCCACAGACTACTTCTTTGCCGATCTAACCGGTAACTGGGATCTTGACGGCGATGGCATCTATGGTGAGTATCAGAGTATTACCGCTTCCGCCAGCCCGGACCCGGCCGTCGACCCAGACACCTTCTCGGCGCGCTGGACCGGAAAAATAGAGGCTGACACCGATGGCACGCACTCCTTTGTGGCCATCAGCGACAACGGAATCCGGCTCATAATCAACGGCACGACCGTCATCGACAACTGGACCAGTCACGCCGTCACCATCGACTATGGATCGATAAGCCTCACAGCAGGCCAACATGACATCGAAGTCGAATACTTTGACGATTCGGAAGATGGTGTGGCCAAGATACAGTGGCGGCCACCTGGTGAAACCGATTACGGCAACATTCCCAGTACCAAGTTATATCATCTGGTTGCCGGTAGTTATGTTTCAGGCGGGTTGGACGGGGAGTATTTCAACAATACGGACTTTACGGCCTCGGCCCTCACTCGTGTCGACAACACCATCAACTTTCTGTGGGCAACCGGCGACAGGGGAATCGGCGGTGTTGATTTCGATCCTGAACTCTTCGTTGGTCGAATTCCGGTCTATGATGCCGATTACCCAGCCCTTGATGGGATATTGCAAAAGATCATCGACTATGAGACCGGAGCACCGCCTGCCTGGCGCCGCAGCCTGCTTACTGCTAATGTGGAGCTGTGGCCGGGCCAATCCGACTATGAACTTGGCGAGGCATTGAAGGCTGATTTCGGCGATCCTTTAGGCTATGGCACTTACCGAATTTACGAATCGGATTTCGGCATTGTTCCGCCGCCGGAGTGCCCCAACATCAACGCCAAGGACGCAGACCCAGCCGCCCCGTGCAACATGCTCGGTGAATGGGCAAACAGCAGTGGCTACGGCCTGCTCACCTGGTCCACACATGGCGGAAGTACAAGTGCCTCGCACCTGATCGCCTCGGCCGACAATACGCATCTCAATGATGCCACGCCGAGCTTTACCTTTCAGGGCTCGTGTCTTAACGGTTATCCGGAAGTTACTAATAACCTTGGCTATGCCTTGCTGCGACAGGGTGCCATTGGAACGGTATCGGCTTCCCGAGTCTCCTACAATAGTGTTTTTAATCCGGCAATAGATCCCAATCCATCCTCGGGATTGAACGCTAATCTGACGTACCACTACGCCTCGCGCATCATGCAGGACCGAGCCGCCGGCCATGCCCTGTATATAACCAAGTCAGATGTTGCTCCCGACTCAAGCTGGATGAACAAGATGGACTACAACCTCTACGGCGATCCATCGGCCGCCCTCTTTCGCAGGGTTGGCGGGGTGGCTCTGCTGTTCGACACGTCGGGCAGCATGTCCTGGAGCCATGAAGGTGTTTCCGGTGTGCCGACGGCAGAACAACGCCTGTCACTGGCCAAAGAGGCGGCCTATCCCTTCATGGAGCTGCTCAATGATCACGCCAACACCCGGGCCAATTTCGGCATCTCAATATTTCCTCCCCAACCGTGGGACTACTCAGTAGGCTGCAACGGCCAGGTCGTCACCCCTATGACCCGCGTTGACAACACGAGTACGACAAACGCCGTCACCGTTACTATTCCAGGCCTGACAGCTGCAGGCAATACCCCGCTGCTGGCCGGACTTGATACCACCCTTGGCACATTTGGCACCGAGGCCCCGCGCACAATTGTGCTGTTAAGTGACGGCTATCATAATTGTCCAGGTATCTCCGGGGCTTTGGACCCGGCGGTTGACACGGTGATCAGCAACCTCAATGCGACCTCGACCCAGGTCTATACCATCGGTTTTGGCCGGCCGACGGATATCGACCATCCGCTGTTGACCAGGCTGGCAACTGATACAGGCGGCGAGTTTTATGATGTCACCACGCCTGCCTTTGATCCCGGAACCTGGTCCCCTGCCACCGACCTGCAGGCAACCTACAAGGCAATCCTGGTGGATGCCCTGGGCCTGGAGACAGCGGCCGATCCCATGGGTGTCGTTGATGCAGGAAAAACCATAAGCAAAGAAGTGAGAATTAGTGAATACGACCGCCGGGTCAGTGTTTTTTTGAGTTGGCAAACACCCCGGGAAAACAGGCTCTCCCTTCGAGTTAAGACCTCCGATGACCTCGATATACCAGTAACGGCGGCAACGCCTGGTGTTACTTTCCACCAGGGCAAGACGTATAAGATCATCACGCTTCATCGCGAGTTTTTGGAGAATTCCGGCAAGGTGGGGCCAACGCCATGGGTTTTGGAGATCAGTGCCGGCGCACTGGATCAGGGTGAACGTGAGCATTATCAATACAGCGTTATTGTTGATTCAACCCTCACCATGGATGTCACCTTTGATAAGGAAAAGCAATGGGTTGGTGACGCCATTATACTCCAGGCCAAACTTATGGCCGACCGGCAACCCCTAACCGGTATGAAAAATGTCCACGTACGACTAAGTGGGCCTGCGGATGGTTTCGGTAACTGGTTCGCCCTTAACAACGTGAGCAAGGAGGAACTGGAAAAAATTTCGCCTGAACGCGATGGTGAAAAACTCTCACAAGTTCAGCGCAAGGCTATATATCTAAGCGATGTCCGCAAAATCCCCGTCCCCGGCAGGCTCACGCCAAACGAAATCAAACTCTATGATGACGGCAGTCACGGTGATGTGCTTGCCGGTGATGGGGTTTACAGCAATACCATTGCCAATACCGGCAAAGAAGGGACTTACGCCTTCCATGTCCAGGCAACCGGGTCGACTGACGGAGGCAACGGTTTTGATCGTGATGTCGTTCTCCACAAATACCTGACCCCCAAGGTCTCAGCCAAGCACATTGGACTCACGGCCGTGCGACTGGAGAGTGCCGAACAGCCACCAAGACATTACGAGCTTTTGATTACGCCCAAGGACGCCCTCGGCAACCACCTTGGCCCCCGCTACGGGGGGAGCATTGCCCTGAAAACAGAACCCAAAGTGAAATTAGGCGCCATAAAAGATAACCTGGACGGCACATACAGCCAAGTGCTTGAGTTGCCGGCTAACGTGAACGTGAAAGACGTTAAAATCAGCTTGGCCGCCCAGGAAGCAGAGCTTTCGTTCCTTCTCAATGATAAAATCGAAGAGCCTGAAGTGACCGCCCTGACCTTTTGGCTGGTTGGCATTGTCGTGATCGCTCTTGTACTTGTTGTGCTTCTGATGTGGCGCCGTGGTGCGAGCAGTTAAAATACCCAAAAAGGGACACCACTTTAATACCCTTGGTGCGAAGGAGGAGCGTATAGGAGGGCTTACCCTAAATATAATCAAGGGAAAGCATTGACCAGATGAGATGGACAGGAAATAACAAAGGAGTAATGAGCTATGAGCAAAAATATCGTGTTATTTTCCGACGGCACCGGCAACACTAATATCAAAGACCGGGGAACTAACGTTTTCAAGTTATATGAAGCCCTCGATTTTAATGGCCTTCATTCCACGCCGACAAAAGAACAGGTGGCGTTTTACGACGACGGCGTCGGTACTGAAGAATTGAAACCGCTGAAACTACTGGGCGGTGCCTTTGGCTGGGGGCTGGCGCGAAACGTGCGGAACCTTTACAAACGACTGATCCAGGTTTATGACCCTGACGACAATATATATATGTTTGGCTTCAGCCGTGGTGCTTTCACAGTCAGGGCGTTAGCTGACCTTATCGCCAGCGAGGGCATACTTGACAAAAGCTACTATCCAACTGATGACACCTTAGAATTGGCCGTCTTACAGCTATACGAGAACTACCGTGCCAAACACAAGGCGCTTTTGGAAAGCATAGTTTATAGCCCCTTCATGCGGTTCTGCTTCAATGCGTATGGCAACAGTAAACCAATAACCCATGGCGATGAATCTAAAAAAATCGAGTTCATCGGTGTCTGGGATACGGTGGATGCCGTCGGGTTACCGTTCGATAACGCTACCGATCTTTGGAACGACCTGATTTTCCGCTTCAAATTCCTGAATCAGAAACTTAATAAGAATATTGAAAAGGCGTACCATGCGCTGTCTATCGACGACCAACGCAAGAGCTTCCATCCTTTGCTTTGGGAGAACGATGAACGCATCGAACAAGTTTGGTTTCCCGGCGTACACTCCAATGTAGGCGGCGGTTATCCACAACAAGGGCTGTCGCTGGTCGCCCTTGATTGGATGATGAAACACGCCGAGGCTTCAGGGCTACAATTTATTCCCGATAAGAAGGCGTTTGTCCATGATCAAGAGTACGCTTTGGACAAGCTTTATGATTCCCGAGCCGGCGTTGGTGTGTATTACCGATATCAACCGCGCGATATTGCAAAGTTGTGTCACATAAACAAAATAAAGTTACCGCAAATTCACGTCAGCGCTTTCCAGCGTATTGGCGAAGGGATATTTGGCTATGCGCCGGGGAATTTGCCGGACAACTTCGAGGTCGTGGATGACAAGGGCCCTCATAAAAACTCACAGTCTATACAACAATTAGTTAAAAATAAATGCCCAAAACCGACAAAGGTGTCGTCGCCACTGTTGCAGAAAGTCCACTGCCAAATATACCTGCGGCGCGGAATTTATTATGCCTTCCTTGTGTACTCACTATTCACGGTGTATTGGTTGCTGCGTGGCGACATCCAAGGCAAAGCGCCTTTGGAAGCCCTTGGTGTTGCCATTAAAGCACTGGCCGCCCCCGAGAGCTTGTTGGGGAAACTGTCGACTTTGTTTTGGTCCAATTCCTGGTTAACGCTCATCGGCGTTTCGATCTTTGCTGTCGCCGTTTATGTCCGGTCGAAAATGGAAGCGACATTCACCACATTCTGGTCAGACTTGAGGAGCA
>JAQYWJ010000172.1 GCA_030145005.1 Desulfobacter sp.
GGTTAAACAGGTCTAAGAGGTTAAGCCGGTGCTGCTTGCGCCAAACCCGGTCATAACTTTAGCGAGGCAAACATTACCCCGGAAACGGGTGTTCTCAGCTCCGGCATATGGCTGTTTAAATATTATATGCCTTTTTACAAAAACGACGTGCTAAAGCACTGTTTCCTCCCAAGCCTGAAGGCTTGGGTTTCCACAGCTAAAGGAAATTTTTATGAAAGCCCTAATAAGTTGTTAAGGAATGAGTTTTAAATAACTTGCCCATTTCAAAACAGGCAACCATTGTAGGCCGTACGTTTAAAAATTCTAATTGGGCATCTTATTTCGTGCTCATTCCTAAGCTACTTTCATGCTTTGTTGTGGATTGGGCCTGGGTATTGATAGACCAGGTCAGTCCATGGCTGTTATAAGGAAGAACCGTGGCCGGATTCCCCCCGGCAAAGAGAGGATACGCATGTATGCCAGCATTATTGATTCAATCGGCAATACCCCCCTTGTAAAAATTCAGACACTTAATTCTGTGCCGGGCGTCACCATCCTGGCCAAGCTTGAGTACATGAACCCGGGCGGGTCCATCAAGGACAGGGCAGCCCTGTATATGATCAGCCAGGCCGAGAAAGACGGCGAACTGACGCCTGAAAAGACCGTCATTGAAGCCACTTCGGGAAATACGGGCATCGGCCTTGCCATGATCTGTGCGGTCAAGGGTTATAAACTGGCCCTGACCATGTCCGAAAGCGCCAGTGAGGAGCGTAAAAAAATACTCAAAGCCCGGGGTGCCCGGATTATTCTTACCCCCCGGCACCTGGGATCGGATGGGGCCATTGAAGAGGCCTACCGTCTGGCCAGGGAATACCCGGACAAATATTTCCTTACGGACCAGTATAATAATGAGGCCAACTGGAAGGCCCATTACTATACCACAGGACCTGAAATAATGGCCCAGACCAACGGCCAGGTAGATGCCGTAGTGGCGACTGTGGGCACCTCGGGGACACTCATGGGCCTGTCCCGGTATTTTAAGGATCAGGACCATCATGCCCGGGTGATCTGTGCCGAACCCTATTTAGGGCACGGCATCCAAGGCCTTAAAAATATGAAAGAGTCTTATACCCCGGAGATTTTTGACAAAACCCGACTAGATGAAAGCATCCACATTGATGATAAAACGGCTTTTGAGACTGCCCGGCAATTGGCTGCAAAAGAGGGACTTTTTGTGGGCATGAGTTCAGGTGCGGCCATGGCCGTGGCCCTTGATTATGCCAAACGTCTTCAAAACGGGGTTATTGTTGTGATTTTTCCGGATTCAGGCGAGCGCTATCTTTCCACTGAACTTTTCAGCGTAAAGAAGAATATTCACCTTACAGTCCACAATTCCCTGGGTGCAAAAAAAGAATCCTTAAACCCCCAGGGGGACAAGGAAGTTGGTATATACACCTGCGGTCCCACGGTACACCGGCGTCTGGATATTACCCATTTTCGGCGTCATGCGTTTACGGATCTGCTCATTCGCTACCTTGAATACCAGGATGTGAAAGTCAGACATATCGTTAATATCACCGATTATGATGATAAAACCATTGAAGGGGCAAGGCAGGCAAAAACCACACCCCAGGCCTTTACAAAGCCTTTTATTGATGCCTTTCTGGCGGATCTGTTACGGCTCGGCATGAGGCCGGCCCAAGCCTATCCCAGGGTGTCCGAACATTTTACCGAAATGACGGATCTGACAAGGAAATTGCTTGCTAATAATCATGCCTATGAAAAGCTTCATTCCGTATACTTTGACCTGGCAAGCTTTGGAGATTACGGCCGCCTTTCCCGGGTGGATATAAACAAGATCCGGGTGGGGGCCACTGTTGACCTGGATGAATATGAAAAGAACAATCCCAGGGACTTTACCCTGCTTAAGCGGGTAAAGCTTGCGGAGCTTAAACAGGGGCTCGGCGTTAAAACGGAATGGGGTAATGTCCGTCCCTCACTTCATCTGCAGTGTGCTGCCCTTGCGTCAACTTTCCTTGGCGCAGATTTTGACATCCATACGGGCTCAAGGGAGCTTATGTTTCCCCACCATGAAAACGAGATTGCCATTGCAGGGGCTGCCGGCGGTTCTTTTGCCAGGGTGTGGATGCATTGCCATCCAGTGCAGTATGATGGATCCCTGGATACGGATGATGCCCAGTCATTGACCCTGGACCGGCTGGTTGACATGGGATGGGACGAGAAAACCATTCGCTTCTGGCTGCTGTCCGCCCATTACAGAAAATCCCTGCTGTTATCCAGAAAAAGTCTGGATGATGCCAAAACCGTTCTTTCCCGGATCAACCGGTGCATTGAATCCCTTGATCATGTGTTGGGTCAGTCCAATGAAGAGGACATCCAGCAGATCACCTATGATCTGCGCCAGGGCATGATGAATGCCATGGCAAGCGATCTCAAGATCCCTGTCCTGGTATCCGGTCTTTTGTCCGGTGTGAAGCGCATCAACCGGATGGTCGTTGATGGTCATGTAGGACCGGGGGGGGCAGAGCGCCTGCTTAAATGTTTCAAAGATGTGGATGCCGTGCTCAATATTTTTGATTTCAGCAGAAAGGCCCCGTATTCGTCAGAAGTGACGGGACTCATGGCTGAACGGGATGCGGCCCGGCAGCAAAAAGATTTTAAGACAGCAGACAGGATCCGAGAACAACTGGATGAAATGGGGATCCTGGTTCATGATCAAAAGGTGTAAAATTTTATGATAAATTTTTATTTTTTTCCATTTACTTTTATGGATGCCCGTCAGGCAAAGGTTTTATCCTGTTTTTTTAGCAATTTTAATGTGTTGGATATTCATGGCGGAGCTGTGCTGCCCGAGCCCATGGCGGGTCTTGCGGCCAAAGGAGCACTTACGCGGGTCTGCCTTGATAAGGAAAAACTTGCCTTAGCTGAACAAAAAGCGCGCGCCTATCTGGACTGGGCTACCATCCACAAGGGCAATGAAAAAAATCTTCGGGCGTTAATTCGTGAAAACGTGTTTTTTAAAGATGATTCCGGTGTGGCTGCCATTCGTGCCGGCATCCGTAATCGGACAGTTTCCCATGACCCGGATACAACAATCGGCCGGGACGGAAACGATTCTCTTGTCTTCCTTAAACTTGCAGATATCCATGACCGGGAACATCAGGCTATTCAGACTGCGTTGGATACCTTAGACCAGGAAAATGCGGCACTTATTGCCGAACTTAAAGGAGATGGGGATATTTCCGTATCTGCGGACCATGCAAAAACTTCAGAACCGGGTCAGGCCATGACTGAAAAAAGAATTCAGGCCTGGCTTAAGGCGGCTGATGATGCAGAACTCTTTGATCAGAGCGGTATTCCGGTTCTGATTACCACCAGCAGGGCCGTCATGGATGAATTTTTGATCGGTGCGGGCAAGGCGATAAATGCACTTGACATTGATTCCATAAAAGTGCATGAAAATGATTGTGAGTTTATAGAACAGCGGCATCTTAAGACAAAGGCAATCATAGAGCAGATGGCCCAGGGCCTGACACCTGATCCTGAAAAAGAATATTTTGAAGGTGCTGACCAAGGTCCTGTGACCGGGCGGATTCAAATCCGGTTTTTTTCGGGACTTGGTGATGTGAATTTAATTAAAAAAAATCCAGGCGGACAAATTGGCGTATGCCTGGTGGAGTTAAACTCATAAAAAGCTTGTTTTAGCAAAAACATTGTTGTAAAAGCGGGTGCTGAATCAGGTTGCTATCTTTAGAAAGATGAGTTTATAAAATTGTATTATTAATTTTTAAGGAGGTTTTAAAATGGCTTTTAACGCGATAGTTGATGAGGCAAAATGTGTAGGTTGCGAGGAATGCGTTGATGTATGTCCTGCAGAAGTATTTGAAATGGAAGACGGCAAATCCGTTCCCGTCAATGCAGATGAATGCATGGGTTGCGAAAGCTGCATAGAAGTTTGTCCGGAAGACGCCATCACCATAGAAGAAGACTAAAAAGGCGTTATCTTATATCCAATAAATGCCGGGTTGCCCCTGTAAGGTAGCCCGGCATTTTTATTCTGTCGTGTTTGAACGAAAAGTCACCCATCTGCGGCGTTGCAAAAAAAAATCACAATCCTCACAACCACGAGGTTGCTCCGGTTGCAAATTTTCCTGCGCCTTGCATCTGGGCAACTTTGTGAGCATGCACTCCTCTAACGAGCCATCCAACCACAGGTTTCCGTTTAGACACTATGTAAGATGTTCAGTCGTTGAGGCCTGTATCAACTCGCTTTTTTTTGCCCCCAAACTCCGAATTGGTTATGTAGACACCTGTGATAACCAGGCCTGCGCCCCCAAGAATTTGTTTTGTTACAGATTCGTTAAGAATAAAATAAGACAGAATCAGCGCAGAAACCGGCACGAAATTGATGAATACGCCGGATTTTGTGGGCCCGATTTCCTTTATCCCCTGGTAATACCAGTAAAAACCGAGTACTGTGCCGAAATACCCCAGGTAGAAAAGGCTGCCCCATTCAAGCATACCGTATCCCGGAAGGGCTGCGAACAGGCCCTTCGATACTGCCGGGAAAAAAAGCATCAGGGTGCCGGCCAGTGATGAGTAACAGACACTAACCAAAGCAGAGAACCGGCCGGTAAGGGGTCTGCCAAGAAGCGAATAGCTGACCCAGGAGAGTACACAACCGAAAATGGCCATTTCCCCGCGGCTGATACCGATTTTAAAAATCTGGCTGATATCCCCGCCTGTGATAATGATAAGCGCCCCGGCAACGGACAGGACAAGACCCAGGATTTTTAAAGGTGTCAATCGCTCTTTAAAAATTACCGCTGAGAAAAGACTGATGAATATGGGGTTGGTGGCAATAATGAGGGCGGCCCGGTTTGCGTTGATTATGGTCAGGCCGGAAAAGAAAAA
>JAQYWJ010000017.1:0-17771 GCA_030145005.1 Desulfobacter sp.
TAAAATCCTCACAACCAAGCGGTTGCTCCGGTTTTAAATTTTTCTGCGCCTTGCATCTGGGCAATTTTGTGGGCATGCGCCCCTCTAACGAGCCGTCCAAACAGGGGTTCCTGTTTAGGCACTACTATGTTTAGGCACTACTAAGTAAATATTTGCTATTGGGTTTGATGAAAATATCAACCCTTTATTTTTTCAGTATTAAATTCCGACATGTGTGAGCATGCCGGAATTTTGTTTTTTCAAGAGAGGCGAGGGCTCGATATTTTTGCGTCAGATCAAGACTATTTTGATTGCGAGCCTTCTTAATCAAGTCTCTTCAGTGGTTACCCGTCTAACCTCGTTGACGGTTTTTACCCGGCGAAGTTCCGTCATGACTTTTTTAAGCTGCTCGGAACTTTCCACCATGATGGTGAAATAAAAAACCCCAATACCCTCGTCCGATGTTTCCGAGTGTGCGTTTAAAATATTGATACCGGCCTTTGAAATCACAGCAGCAATGTCGGCCAGAAGGCCGTGGCGATCGTCTGTCTTGATGGAGATGGACGCAGGGTATGATTCCTTAATATCACTGGCCCATTCGACTTCAATAATCCGTTCACTGCTCATTTTTAAAACATTAATGCAGTTTTTCCGGTGGATGGCGACCCCTTGGCCCTGGGTGATATATCCGATTATGGGATCTCCCGGCAGGGGATTGCAGCATCTTGAAAACTTGACCAAAATATCATTGAGCCCTTTTACAATAACCCCGGTGGTCCGTTTACCCGAAGGCCGGGAAACTATTTTTTCAATGACGGAGGCATCGGCATCCTCTGAATCTTTTTCAAGTTCCGGCACAGCCCGTTTCAGCACCTGAAGCGCTGTCATTTGTCCGAATCCCACATGGGCAATCAGGTCGTCAACCGTCTTGAAACCTAATGAGTCTGCCACCCTGCCGAT
The DNA here is from genome assembly GCA_030145005.1 of Desulfobacter sp. GTDB lineage: Bacteria > Desulfobacterota > Desulfobacteria > Desulfobacterales > Desulfobacteraceae > Desulfobacter. Next base: position 940 of record JAQYWJ010000017.1, read on the forward strand.
ATCACCTGATTTGATCAGGGCATTGAAATTTTGACTGCGTTTTCTGAATGTTTTCTCACACATTTCCCGTCCCAGGGAATAGCTTCGCTCCTTTTCCCTGGCATTGATATAGGCCCTGATTTTTGTCTTTGCCTTGACTGTTTTAACAAAATTGAGCCAGTCCCGGCTGGGGTTGTGTCCTTTGGTGGTTATGATTTCAATGGTATTGCCGGTGCGCAGTTCATGGGACAGGGGTACAAGCTTGCCGTTGACCCGGGCACCTGTACACTGAGCCCCAACCTCCGTGTGAATCCGGTAGGCAAAGTCAACGGGTGTGGCTTTTTTGGGAAGAGTTTTGATCTCTCCTGCCGGGGTAAATACGTAAATTTCACCAGGATAGAGATCTATGCGTACATTTTCAAGGAATTCATCCGGATCTTTAAGATTTTCCTGGTTTTCCACAAGATTCCGGATCCAGGCAAACAGTTCGCCGGTGTTTTCGTCAATCTTGGTACCTTCCTTGTATGACCAGTGGGCTGCAATGCCGGATTCTGCCACCCGGTTCATCTCATGGGTCCTGATCTGGATTTCCACCCGTTCACCTTTCGGACCGATTACCGTGGTGTGGATGGACTGGTACATATTTGGCTTGGGATTGCCGATATAGTCCTTTATTTTATAATATATGGGTTTCCACATGGAGTGGATCGCCCCCATGGCAGCATAACACTGGGGCACGGTGTCCAGGATGATTCGAAAGGCAATGATGTCATAAACCTCATCAAACTCAAGCCCCTGGGACAACATTTTCTGGTAAATGGAATAAAAGGATTTAAACCGTCCCTTGATCTGACAGGGCAGTTCCATCTCATCCATTTTATAGTGCAGAGAAGTTGAGACCTCATTAATATACGCTTCCTGCTCGTCCTTGGCCTTATTAACCAGGGTCAGAATACGATCGTGCTCTTCACGCAGGGTGTAAAAAAAGGCAATTTCTTCCAGTTCATTTTTAATCCAGAAGATGCCAAGACGTGCGGCAATGGGTGCATAGATATCCAGGGTTTCCTGGGCGATGGCAGCCTGCTTTTCCGGTTTTTTGTGGTATTTGAGGGTCCGCATATTGTGCAGACGGTCTGTTAATTTGATGAGCACCACCCGGATATCATCTGCCATGGCCAGGATCATTTTACGCAGGGATTCTGCCTGCTGGGCCACCTTGGTGGCCGCATGCAGAGCGGACAGTTTGGTCACGCCCTCCACAATATGCGCTACCCCGGGGCCAAACATATCGGCAATATCTTCTTTGGTGGCAGGGGTATCCTCAATCACATCATGGAGCAGGGCTGCAGCAATGCTCTCCATGTCCATCTTCATGTCGGCCAGAATATTGGCTACCTCCAGGGGGTGGGACAGATAGGGTTCTCCTGAAAGCCTGACCTGGCCTTCATGAACCCGGGCGGAATAGATATAGGCCCGGTCAATGAGCGAGACATCCGCATCTGGACTGTATTCATATATTTTGTCCAATATGTCGGTTATTCGAATCATTTTATTTTACCGGTTGTTGGTTTGTTCTAAGCTTAGTAGGCCTTGGCAAACAGGACCCGTCGGTCACTTTTTGCGCCACAGCAAATACAGGTGCCCTCTTCGTCAGGGCTGTCAAAGGGAATACACCGGATGGTTACGGAAAGATCCTGTTTTATTTTTTCTTCACACTGCCCTGATCCGCACCAGTGAGCCAGGACAAACGCGCCGTTGTTATACCCCTTTGCTTTTTTATACAAATCGTAAAATTGATTTTTTTCATCAATGGAAAAGGTATTGGCTTCCCGAAAGGCAAGGGCTCGCTGAAACAAAGTGTTCTGGATGTCATCCAGAATGTCGGCAATGGTATTTAGAAACTCTTCTCTGTTAATTGCCTTTTTCTCACCCGTATCCCTGCGGGCCATGAACACGCTGTTGTTTTCAATATCCCTGGGACCAAGTTCCACGCGCACCGGAATACCTTTTTTCACCCAGTCCCAGCCCCTGGCACCACCGATGTCCCGGTTGTCGATCTCCACTTCCACGGGTTGGCCGTAAAAGGTCTGCTGCCTTAGGGCAGCTTTAAGTGCTTCAGCACTTTCCAAGACATCTGAATTGTCAGCCCCTTTCTTGATAATGGGAAGGATTACGACATGGGCCGGGGCAATGCGGGGCGGAACCACCAGGCCGTCATCATCGGAATGCACCATGATCATCCCGCCGATCATTCGAGTGGATGTTCCCCAGGAAGTGGTCCATGCATAGTCTTCCTGGCTCGCTTCATTCTGGAATTTGATGTTGGAGCTTTTGGCAAAATTCTGGCCCAGGAAATGAGAGGTGCCGGCTTGAAGTGCTCTTTTATCCTGCATCATGGATTCAATACAGGTGGTGTCATCAGCCCCGGGGAACCGTTCGGATTCACTCTTACGGCCTTTGATTACCGGCATGGCCAACCGATCCTCAACAAACTTGGCGTAAATATCCAGCATCTGAAGGGTACGTTCCATGGCCTCATCTTTGGTGGCATGGGCCGTATGCCCTTCCTGCCATAAAAATTCACTGGTGCGCAGAAACATGCGCGTGCGCATTTCCCAGCGCACCACATTGGCCCACTGGTTTAAAAGGATAGGCAGATCCCGGTAGGATGAGGTCCATCTGGACATGGATTCGCCAATAATCGTTTCGGATGTGGGCCGGACAATCAATGGCTCGGCCAACTCCCCGGCCGGTACAAGCCCGCCGTTTTCGCCCTTTTCGAGCTTGTGATGGGTGACAACGGCACACTCCTTGGCAAAGCCTTCCACATGCTCGGCCTCTTTTTCAAGGTAGCTTAGGGGAATAAATAGTGGGAAATAGGCGTTTTTTACCCCGGTTTCCTTGAACAGGTCATCCATCTGGCGATGGATGTTTTCCCAGATGGCAAATCCCCAGGGTTTGATCACCATGCATCCGCGGACCGGCGAATTTTCCGACATGTCCGAGGCTTTTATCACCTCCTGGTACCACTGGGGATAATCTTCTTCCCTTGTGGGGGTGATGGCAGTCTTAACTTTCTTTCCCATTTATTTCCTCCGCATTTAAGGTCATTGCGTCAATCTCTTTTATCAGTTCATCCACAAGACACGCCTGGTCAATTTTGCGGATAACTTTCCCCTTTTTAAACAAAATTCCCTTGCCGTCGCCGCCGGCAATGCCGATGTCCGCTTCTTTGGCTTCTCCGGGACCGTTAACCACGCATCCCATAATAGCAACTTTAATCTGTGCTGAGCGCTCAAGTAAAGCTTTTTCTACCTGTTCGGCAATTTTAAACAAATTTATTTTACACCGCCCGCAGGTGGGACAGGAGATCAGCTCCGGACCCCGCCGGCGCAAACCCAGTGCCCGTAAGATTTCAAACCCGGTACGGATCTCTTCCACCGGGTCCCGGGTCAGGGATACCCGGATGGTATCCCCGATCCCTTCGGACAGCAGCATGCCGATGCCGATGGCGGACTTGGTGATGCCGGCATAAAGACCACCAGCCTCGGTGACACCCACATGAAGTGGCACGTCGGTCAACGGTGAAAGCTCCCGGTAGGCCTCCACGGTTCGCTCCACATCCGAAGCCTTCAGGGAAACCTTAATATCATAAAACCCCAGATCCTCCAGAATCCGGATATTGGCAAGGGCACTTTCCACCATACCCCGGGCTGTCACACCGAATTCTTTCTCAATCTCTTTTTCCAAAGATCCGCCGTTTACACCGATGCGGATGGGAAGGTTGTGGGCCTTGGCACAGTCCACCACGGCTTTTATTTTGTCAGCCGTGCCGATATTACCCGGATTGATCCGCAGCCCATCCACACCGGATTCGGCCGAAGCAAGGGCCAGACGCCAGTCAAAATGGATGTCGGCAATCAAGGGGATGTGAATCTGGGCTTTAATTTTTTCTAAAGCCTTGGCCGCTTCCATATCCGGCACGGCTGCCCGGACAATCTCGCACCCGGCCTTTTCCAGGGACAATATCTGATTCACCGTGGCTTGCACATCCTGGGTCTGGGTGTTGGTCATGGACTGAACCGAAACCGGGGCCTGGGAGCCCACAGGTTGTGATCCCACCTTTATCTGCCGGGTTTTCCGGCGTTCTTTGAGCAGCGGCATAAATTGAATCCTTATTTTAAAAAAGCAAATGCCTGCATCGCAATTTTCAGATGCAAGCATGTTTCTATACCAAGTAAATTATCATACCGGGACAGATTTTTTCAAGATCTTGATAACAAAGCATACACCGGGCCAAGGGTAGAAATCCAATAAAATCTTCAAAGTAAATCTCGGGTTACGATGCCTTGTTTTTTTGCATGCATCTTTGTATTGTGCGTTCTGATATGAAAAAATCCTCTAAAAACAGGCTCACCATACAGCAACAGGCGTTATTTCCCAAAGATACCCTTTTTGATAAAATTGCAAGGGCGGTATGCCGGTCCCAGACGCTGCCGAGAAAAGAACTTTACGAAGCATGGGAGGTGGCAAAGCGGATCAGAAGACAGTTCCGGGGTGGCAGAATAGTTGACCTGGCATGCGGCCACGGTCTGGTTTCCCATATTTTACTATTATTAGATGATACCTCTCCCAACGCCCTTGCCGTTGATACGCATATTCCGAAAAATGCAATGGCGCTGTCCCAGACTTTGATCAAGACATGGCCCCGACTCAAGGATAGAATTTTTTTCAGACAGATGCCCCTTGAGCAGACACAAATATCTTCCCAGGATATTGTCGTATCCGTTCATGCCTGTGGCACGCTTACAGATGCGGTTATCGAAAAAGCTTTGTCGGCAAGGGCAAAACTTGCGGTGCTGCCATGCTGCCATGACCTTGCCGCCTGTGACACAGGCGGTCTTGAAGGCTGGATGGACGGCCCCTTGGCCGTGGATGCCACACGGGCTTTCAGGTTGACCTGTAAAGACTATACAGTGATGACAAAAAAAATTCCCGGGGAGATCACACCTAAAAATCGTCTTCTCATGGCATATCCCAATGACGGGTAATCAACCTGAAACCGCCACCGAATTGCCAGTGCCGGGGCAAAAAAAGTTACAACCAAAATTATCTAATTAAACCATACTTAATACTTTTCTTGACAAAAAGTGTCTTACTATCCTAAAAGTATGAGTGCTGTACTTGCAGCTCAGATAATCGTACTACCGGAAACAAAGATTTTAGTCCTCGGCTTAAGAGGGATGAAAGCATGTTTCATGTGCTTTCAAACAATTCCGTTTGGATCGAGGCATTGATCATAACCATAAACGAAGAGAGGTAAAATGAGCGCTTTAGGTTTAACACACAAAATCCTTAAGGATCACCTGGTTGAACCGGCTGCATTGCCGGCACCCGGAGAATTGATCAAAATCAAGATCGATGAGGCTTTCACACAGGACGCTACCGGCACCATGTGTATGCTTCAGCTGGAAGCCATGGGCGTAGATAAGGTAAAGCCCCTTTCTGTAAACTTTGTTGACCACAGTATGCTTCAATCCGGTTTCAGAAACCCCGATGACCATCAATATTTGAGAACTGTTGCCGCAAAACTTGGCATCATCTTTTCACCACCGGGAACCGGTATCTGCCATTTCACCAATATGGAAAACTTTGTTAAGCCTGGTATGACAGGTATTGGTGCTGACAGCCATACTGTAAATGCTGGTGGCGCAGGTGCCATCTTCATGGGTGCCGGCGGATATGACGTTGCACTGGCAATGGCTACAGGCATGTACACCATGCCCATGCCCCAGGTGACCCGGGTTAACCTGACCGGTCAGCTGGCCAAAAACTGTATGGCCATGGATGTCATCTTGAAGATGCTGGAAATTGTCTCCGTAAAAGGCGGCAAGGGCATTATCTTTGAGTATGCAGGTCCCGGCGTTGCAACCCTGTCTCTGACAGAACGCGCAACCATCACCAACATGGGCGCTGAAATGGGTGCCACCACCTCTATCTTCCCAAGTGATGAAAACACCAAAGCCTTCCTGGAAAGCCGTGGCCGCGGTGGTGACTACACCGAACTGTCCGCAGATGAAGGCGCGTCCTATGATGCTGAAATTAATATCAATCTGTCTGAAATCGAACCGCTGATCGCCATCTACCCCTCTCCGGGTAATGTTGAAAAAGTTAAAGATCATGCCGGAACTAAAATTCATCAGGTTTGTATCGGTTCCTGTACCAACAGCTCCTTTGAAAACATTGCGACCTTTGCAGAAACCCTTAAAGGCAAACGTGTTAAAGTTGACACCATGCTCTATCCGGGTTCCAGATCCGTTGCCATGCAGCTTGCCGACGCAGGTTACATCTCAATGATGTTTAAGGCCGGTGTCAGAATCATGGAAAACGGTTGCGGCGCCTGCATCGGCCAGGGCGGTTCCCCCCCAAGTGAAGGTCTCACTCTGAGAACTTTCAACCGGAACTTCCCGAAACGTTCAGGTACGGACGATGCCCAGTGTCATTTGATCAGCCCGCTTGTTGCAGCGGCCAGTGCCCTGACCGGTGAAATCACCGTTCCGGAAGAAAAAGACATTGCCATCAACGTCATTCCGCCTGTTATCGACACCGACTCTTTCATCATGCCGGATAAAGCCGATAAGTCCGAAGGCGTTGTTCGCGGCCCCAACATCATGGCGCTGCCTGAATTCACGCCTCTGCCCGACGTTGTGAAAGGCGAAGTTCTGCTTAAACTTGGCGACAATATCAGTACTGATGATATCCAGCCTGCCGGTACATTCCTGCCGTTGCGCTCCAATGTTAAAGAGTATGCAATGCAGGCAACTTACCAACTGGTTGACAACACCTTTGCCGAACGCGCTGTGGCTCACAGAGACGCCGGCGGAGAAGGCATCATCGTTGGCGCTGAAAACTACGGCCAGGGAAGTTCCCGTGAGCATGCAGCGCTTTGCCCAAGATGGCTTGGCATCCGCGCGGTTATTGTCAAGACTTTTGCCCGTATCCATGTGGCCAACCTGGTTAACTTCGGTATTGTTCCCATGACCTTTAAGAACCCGGCTGACTACGACAAGATCACCCAGGGCGACACGGTATCTTTTGATGCCACAGACCTGGCCGGCGATCTGTTCCTTGAAGTCAATGGCGAAAAACTTCCGCTGGAACGTGCTTTTGACACAGACGTGATCCCCACTCTGCAAATAGGTGGTGCTCTGGCTCAGTTCAAAGCGACCTTCAAGGGATAACCGCTGTATAATTAAAGTACTAAGCCGAGAAAATATAATTTCCCGGTATCCATAAAATAAAAGGAGGATAATCTGTCGATTATCCTCCTTTTATTCGTTATAAGGCTTGAAATAAAAACTCTCAGTAAATAAAAATAGACAGATTAAAGTTCTAAGTTTAGATTTGTCTATAATATGTTTGACAAAAAATTGAAAACGACGGCCGGTGAATATCCGGTTGTTACCATCATCGGTCCTGATCAACAGGCTTTTCCGTTCGTAAAAATAACTGCCAATAAATTAAGAATTTCTCCGACACCGGCAAAAAATACTATAAAAAAACATGGTGTTATAACCTTTTGCCAAAAGAAAATACAACTTAATGGATTATTTGATGTATAAACTTAACAGGTTAATAAATGAAGGTTTTCTCCTTAATGAGGATGAAGCCGTGTACAACGCAAGATGTTCAAATAAAATAAAACAGCATAATCGCACCTATAAATTAATCGACTTGTTTTCAGGCGCAGGGGGGATGTCATTAGGATTTTCCAGACAATTCGGCCACCCCTTTCAATCCATCTGGGCCAATGATTTTAATAAATTTTGTGTTAATACATATAATCAAAATTTCGGGTCCCATTGTGTTCACGGAGATATAGTCGACATCTTGGAAAGTAATGCCGTCACCATACCAAAAGCGGATGTTGTTATCGGTGGGCCGCCATGCCAGGGATTCAGTCTGTTAAATAAAAACAGAGATAGAGATGATGATCCAAGAAAAAAATTATGGAAACCGTATTTAGACGTCGTAAAACGAAGTGAAGCGGTAATTTTCGTAATGGAGAATGTACCTCAACTTCTCGGAACCTTGGAGCATGCCGAAATTATAGAACAGGCAACGTCCTTGGGGTTCAAAGTGTGGCAGGACAAACTGCTTGCCGCCGATTACGGCGTACCTCAAACGAGAACTAGAGCATTCATCATTGGTTGTAAATTCGTTGAACCGTCTATATTGTTCCCACCTCGAAAAACTCATCTCAAGGACGTTGAAACACCACAAAAATTGGAATTATCCTTTGATAAAGACGAATATTTACCCCATCCCCAAAAGTGGCAAACGGTAAAAGATGCCATAGGAGACCTGCCGGAACCTGAGGGGATTCAGATCAGGAATGTTGCCCCTCCGCTAAATTTACATTTCGGAAGAAGCCCGACCGAATTGAGTAAGAAACGATATCGTGCCATACCGGAACAAGGAATGAATCGTTTTGATTTACAACGCAGGGCACCTGAGTTAACTCCGAATTGTTGGATAAAAAAGAAAACCGGGGGAACCGATTTGTTTGGCCGATTATGGTGGGATAGACCTGCAGTCACAATTAGAACCGAATTTTTCAAACCGGAAAAGGGACGTTACCTTCATCCGGAGCAGCATAGGCCGATTACTCATAGAGAAGCGGCAAGATTTCAAAGTTTCCCGGATAGTTTTAAATTTACCGGATCAAAAATAGAAATTGCCAAACAAATCGGAAACGCAGTTCCGCCATTATTAGCCGCCAGGGTTGCTGATATTGTCAAAATTTTGCTCGATGGGAATTACAACAAATGGATGTCTTCTCAAAACGGACAAGAAGCCGAATTATGTCGCACATAAGCGGCAAAAATACCAAACCTGAAATATTGGTACGTTCACTTCTTCACCGAATGGGCTACCGCTTTCGAATTCATAAAAAAGATTTACCGGGGCGACCTGACATATGCCTTCCCAAACACAAAAAAGTCATATTTGTTCATGGTTGTTTTTGGCATGGGCATGAAAATTGTTCCAGATCCAAAAGACCGACAACCAATGTAGAATTTTGGAATAAAAAAATTGACGGCAACATTGAAAGAGATAAAGAAAATATAAAAAAATTAAGGCGGTTAGGCTGGCAAACATTAATGATTTGGACCTGTGAAATAAAAAATCAAGAAGAATTAAAAAACAAACTGATTTCTTTTATCGAAAGACAGGAATTTGAGCAGGATTAAAAAAACGGAATCCGAAAAAGTTCGAAAAAAACGCCAGAAGCTGATAATAATTTTTTTTCAATTCAATTCCAAAGAATAAACCGGCAATTACCAGAATACAGAAATCAGCATCCTTGTGCCCACCACGTAAAGCAGTACGGCAAAAACACGTTTAAGCTTGTCAACGGGCAGGTTATGGGCAAGTTTTACCCCAATGGGAGCCGTGAGCACCGAGGCAGCAACAATTCCTGCCAGAGCAACGAGATTGACAAACCCCAGGGACAGGGGCGGCAGGTTCGGGGTGCCAAGCCCGTTGATCACATACCCTAAAAAACCGGCTGCGGCAATGGGAAACCCGATGGCTGATGATGTACCGATGGCTTTGTGTATTTTGGTATTGCACCAGGTCAAAAACGGCACTGACAGGGTACCGCCGCCAATACCCACAAGGCTTGAAAATACGCCGATGATACTGCCTGCCGCAAAGATACCTGCGGTGCCGGGGATGTCCCGGGTGGGTTTGGGTTTCATTCCCATAAGCATCTGGGTGGCCACATAGTATAAAAAGATTCCGAAAAAACATTTAAGAAAATTTGTGGAAAGCATGGAGGCAATCCAGGTGCCTGTAAACGTCCCCACCAGGATACCCGGTGTGATTCTGAATACCACGGGCCAGACCACAGCGTTGCGTTTATGATGGGAACGCATACTGGAAACCGAAGTAAACAAAATACTGGCCAAAGACGTGCCCAGGGCCATGTGAACAATAACTTCATGGGCCACATTCTGGTGCGTAAAAATCGAAGTGAGCATGGGAACAATCACAAGGCCGCCGCCAATGCCCAGAAGCCCGGCCAGTACACCGGCCACACCGCCCACAGCCAGATACAACGCGATATAAATCATCTATCTTGTCCTTTATACGTAATCAATTACACAAAAACGACGAATATATAAAATCAGGGTAAAAAGCAATGAATAGTTCCCGGTGCAAACCAATTTTGTTTACCCGGCTTGAGTTTGTGTTGGAAGAAAAAGGGCGCCGTAAAAATAGGAACTATTTATCTGCCAGATTCTCAAACCCATACCAGGCTGCACCATGCAGGGCCGCCTTGGGATCAAGGATCACATGGACGGGCATATTGGCGCACAATGAAAAAAACCGTCCCTTGTCAGCGATACTGCTTAAAAAATCGGGCCGGGCAAGCCTTTTGAGGATACGCGGCGGTATACCCCCGCCAAGATAGATGCCGCCTGTGGGCAGAAGCGTCACAGCCATATTGCCGGTGACCGTGCCAAGGGCGCGGACAAACATATCCAGTGTGGCTTCGCAGATATCAGCTTTGTTTTCAAGGGCGGTTTCCACAATCACCGGTGTTTTGTCCGCCGCCGCAGCCAATTTTTCCTTTAGCCAGGCAGGTTCCGGAAAAATTTTCTTTTCCAGAAAATATTCATAAATATTGGGCAGGTGACTGCCCGAGCACACCCGTTCAAAACTGACATGGCCATAGCGCCGGGTTAAAAACTCCAGAACTTTAACGTCCTGGGTATCCCGGGGAGAAAAGGCTGTATGTCCCCCTTCGCTAGCAAATGCACGGTACCGGGCGCCTGTCCAGACCATAAAGGCAATGCCTAAACCCGTGCCCGGTGCAATAACCGCCTTATTGCCCATGGGCTCAGGATTTCCCGGATTCAGGGTAAACAGACCGCCTTTGTCCAGATGAGGCACTGAAACGGCAATGGCTTTTAAATCATTAATCAATGAGACCTTAGGGATGCCGCAGGTCTGTTCAATTTCATCAGCGCTGATTTCCCAAAGCAGATTGGTGATCCGGCAATGGCGGTCTTTTATCGGGCCTGCCACCCCGAAACATGCAGCTTGGGGTTTTTCACCGGTTTGATCTAAAAATTCTTTAACAATGGCTTCAAAAGATTGATAATCAACATTTTTAAAGCGGGTTTCGTGAACCGGATTTGCCGGCACTTGTGTTTTCCCGGCATAGATTGCAAGCATTGTTTTTGTACCGCCGATATCCCCTGCAAGAATCATGGGCCTTCCACCTGTGTCATAAAAAGGTTATGAATCTATTTGACAGCCTGTTGACAACAATATTTTTTATATATATAGGCTTTTTTCAACCATTTTAGGAGCGTTAATACTCGATGATCAAGTTTTTGTTAATTTGCCCAACTTCGGCGTTGGAAAAAATTTTTAATCCTCAAAATATGTTGTATATTCCTCCGGTTAAAAATTGTTTCCGCCTTGAATTTGAACAAATTCCCTAAAAATTTGATGATCGAGTGATAGGGAAAATCACACATGAAAGATGCTGTCAAAACCCATTATACCTGCCCGGAGCTTGGGGCAAAAATCCGTCAAGGACTTGAAAAAGCAGGCAAAAATCCGGAACAGATCCGTCTGCGGGATCTTGCCCCGGTTGATCAGCTTCATACGGGCGGGGCCCCTGCCACCCTCGAACTGGTGAGACAAGCCGGTCTGGACAAAGGCATGACCATTTTGGATGCAGGCTGCGGCATTGGCGGCACATCCCGGCTTCTGGCACAAAATTTCGATCTTGTTGTCCATGGCATTGATCTGTCCAAAGATTTTATTGAAACCGCAAGCATGTTAAACCAGTGGTGCGGCTTTGCAAAGGACGGCACCATAAACCTTAAACAAGGGTCCCTGCCGGCGTTGCCTTACCGGGACAATTTCTTTGATGCCGTGCTCTGCCAGCACGTACTGCTTAACATAAAAGATAAACCAAAGGTATTTGCCGAATTTTCAAGGGTACTGGCCCCCCGGGGCAAACTGATCCTGCATGAAATTGTGGATGGGCCCGGGCCTGAGCCCCTTTTCCCTGTTCCCTGGGCCGGTAATGCGGCAGCCTCCATGCTCTGTTCCCGGCAAGATCTTGGGGAATATGCAAAAAAAGCCGGATTTGAACTTGTTTTCAGTGAAGATAAAACAAAAAGTGCTGCGCTTTGGTGGGAAAAGGTCAATGCCATCAAAAAGGCCGGGGGCACAGGCCCTTTGAACCCGAGCCTGGTTTTCGGGGAAAATGCCGGGCGCTTTGGCGCAAACATGGAAAAAAATTTTAAAGAACAGGCGGTGCTGTGCGTGGAAAATATCTGGGTAAAATCCAATTTTTCTTGAAAAGAACAGCCACGGGCTGACCTGGTATTTCACCGAGGTTCAGCCCACAACAAAAGTTGAAAGATTTGTTTAGGTTACACAGACTTTCTTATAAAAAAGTATGTTTGACACATATTTGCAATGAACGGAGCAAACCATGGACACTTATTATATTGACGGCAAATTCGTATCCGAAGACGAGGCCGTCCTTTCTGTAAAAGACATCACCGTATTAAGGGGATTTGGCGTATTTGACTTTCTGATCACCTATAACAAACGTCCCTTTCGCCTCGAAAAACATGTGGCCCGCCTGGAAAATTCCGCCCGCCATATCGGACTTGAACTGAACCATTCCAACAAAGAAATCTGCGACATTGTCATGCAGACCATAGAAAAAAACCCGGACCACAAAGAGGAGAATATCCGCATCGTCTACACCGGTGGTATCAGCTCTGACGGCGTAACCCCCCAGGGAAACGGCATTCTCATGGTCATGGTCACGCCCAAGCATGAACCGCCGGACTGGTGGTACACCAAAGGCACCAAAATCATCACCGTGGATATGGAAAGATTTATCCCCGAAGCCAAGAGCAGCAACTATCTATCAGCCGTATTTGCCCAGCAAAAGGCCCGCAGCCAGGGCGCCATTGAAGCCATCTACAAAAATAAGGACAATCGCCTGCTCGAAGGCACCACCACCAATCTTTTCGCGTTTAAAGGCACCACCCTGATCACCCCGCCCGGCGGCATTCTGCCCGGCGTAACCCGGGGTGCTGTGCTGGAACTTTTGGAAAAAAAATATGACATTGTTCTGGATTTTATCCCCCAGGCGGATCTGGGCGACATGGATGAAATGTTTATCACGGCATCCAACAAAGAGATCGTGCCCATTATCCAGGTGGATGATATGGTTATCGCAGACGGCAAACCCGGAGAAAAAACCCTTGCCTTGATGGCGGACTGGAAAGCATACACAACAGCATACGGGCTTGGAGAAGTAGACTGATGAATTCCCCCAATGTACCATCTCTCCTTGAGCCCCAAAGCCGGGTGCAGGTGGATCTGTCGGCCTTTGGACAGAATGTGCGAACCCTGAAACGCCTGATTCCAACCGGTACCCGCTTCTGCGCCGTGGTCAAGGCCAATGCTTACGGGCATGGCGGGATACAATGCGCAAAAACCGCCCTTGAAAACGGTGCCTCTTTTCTTGCCGTGGTCCGGATCTCGGAAGCCGTTGCCATGAGAGATGCCGGTATCACTGCGCCTATTCTTCTTTTAGGAGAAGCCCTGCCCGAACAGGTCTCCTTTCTTGCAACCCACGGCATCCGGGCAAGCGTGGCTGATATCCAAGCAGCCAGAGCCCTGTCTGCCGCTGCCCAAGCCTTAAATACAACGCTGAAAATTCATATCAAGCTGGATACGGGCATGGGGCGCCTGGGGTTTCTTCATCCCGGCGTCGTTATCCAAGGCCAGGGGGAAGCGGCCGGTATACGTCAGGCCGGGGGCATTGCAGGCCTAAAGGGCCTTGGGGTGGAAGGCGCCTACACCCATTTTGCCAAGGCAGACATCATTGACAAAACCCATGTCAAAGGACAGCTGGCCCGGTTTAATGAAATGGTTGCCATGCTTGCGGATATGGGAATTCACCCTGAAATCCGCCATGCAGCTAACTCCGCAGCGGTTCTTGAGTTGCCCGAAGCCCATTTTGACATGGTGCGCCCGGGCGTTGCCATGTACGGGATGGCCCCCTCCGATGAGGTGGACATCACACGGCATAAGCTTGCGCCGATCATGTCCATCACGGCAAAGGTCATTTATGTCAAGGCGGTGCCTAAAAATTTCAGCGTCTCCTACGGGTGCACCCATGTCACAACGGCCCCCACGGTGATTGCCACGGTACCCATAGGGTATGCAGACGGGTACAACCGGCTTTTGTCCAACCAGGGACACATGCTGGTCAAAGGCAAAAAAGCCCCCATTAGGGGCCGGGTCACCATGGATTTTACCATGATTGATGTGGGGCACATTCAAGGGGTCAACCCCGGAGACGATGTCACCATCCTCGGTCCCCAGGGAAATGAACGGATTACGGCGGACGACATCGCCGGTCTCACCGGGACCATCAATTACGAGGTCACCACAGGCCTGACCGGGCGGATGCCTGTGTCATACGTATAAAAGGAGGCGGCCCATGCCGGACACAAACCGCTTTAATTTTCAGACCGGATCCTGGTCCAGGGATGCCGGACCAACAGATGACGCCACCCTGGTCATTGCCGGGGACTGGGCGCCCATCCGGGCCTTTGCCCCGCTGATTGAATCCGACCCCCAAGTCATATATGGCGATGTTCTGCCTGTGCTGCAAGACGCCGACCTAACGCTTGTAAACCTGGAAGCCCCTTTAAGCGATATCGGCAGTGAAGTGTGTAAAAGCGGGGCCGTTTTCAAAGGCAAGACCTGCCATGTAAAGGGCCTGACCGCCGTGCCTTTTTCCGCCGTCACCCTGGGGAACAACCACATGTTTGATTTTGGTGTTGAGGCGTTCCGGCAGACCGCCGGCGTTCTGGGCCGCCACGGCATAGCCTGTACAGGTGCCGGTATGACCCAAGAAGAGGCTGAAGCGCCCCTGATTATGGAAGCCAAAGGGGTTCGGATTGCCATTATCAACATCAGCGAAGGTGAAGATCTGACAGCCGCCGGCCCCGGACCGGGTGTGGCCGGGTGGGACATTAAAGGGGCCTGTGCCCGCATCAAAAATCTAAAAAAAGATACGCCCCAGGCACTTCATGCCGTGATCGCCGTGGTCCACTGCGGCCTGGAATACATCCCCTTTGCACCGGAATACGTAACAAACGCCTTCAGAGAATTGGCCCATGCCGGTGCCGACGCCGTTATAGGTCATCACCCCCATGTGCCCCAGGGGCTTTTCTTCCATGGAAAAACGCCGGTGTGCTGCAGCCTGGGGAACTTTGTTTTTTACCAGCCCACAAATTTTTTTTGGCGAAAACTGGGATATATGGTGCGTCTGCATATCAGCAAAAAGGGGCTTGCCGGGTTGGACATTGAGCCCTACCGGATTCATGACCGGGGTGTGCAGATGCTTGCAGGGCCGGACCGGGATTATTTTTTCAAACGGTTCAGGCAAATCAGCGAACCATTATCCACCCCCGAAGGCAGTAGACAAGCCTGGCATGGTTTTCTGGATTATTATGGGGTGGCCGGACTCAAAAATGAAGTCAACATGATTTTAAACAAACTGAACGACACCCCGGGCAAGGGGGCGGCCATGTTCAGAAACCGGTTAACCACGGCCCAGCATTTTTACCATTGGCAGGACCTGCTCACCCGTGTGGTGCAGGATAAGATGGGACAAAGCCCGGCCTGGGCCCGGAACCTGGCCCGGGAGTGGCTGACAAGGCAGATTGAAAATGAAAGATAAAAAACAGATTACTTTGCTTGTAACCGATTCGGGACTTGGCGGACTTAGCGTGTGTGCAGGCATGGCCGCAAGGTTTGCCAATGATGCACGTTATGACCGCATTCAGCTGGTGTACTTCAATGCCTGGCCCGAACAGTACAAAGGGTACAGGCACTATCCGGATCCGGCGGACCGGCCCAAGGTGTTTCACAATGCCCTGGCGGCCATGGCCAAATACAACCCCGATCACATCTACATTGCCTGCAACACCCTGTCTGTGATCTATCCTTTTACCCGGTTTGCAAAAAAGACCGGAATTCCTGTCACCGGCATCGTGGACCACGGGGTTCAGATGATCTATAATGCGCTGACCCGGGATGCTTCAGCCTGTGCCGTAATTTTTGCCACCCCGATCACCATCCATGAAAACAACCATAAAACGGCTTTAGTTGAACAAGGGATTGACCCGGAACGCATCATCACCCAGGGATGCCTGAACCTTGCAGGTAAAATTGAACGGGCCCCGTTCAGTAACGAGGTCAAAATGCTGATTGATGAAAATGCCGGCCAGGCGGCACAAAAGCTAAAAAATAAATGGGATACTGTGTATGCCGGGCTTTGCTGCACCCATTTTGGCTATTGTAAAAATATTTTTAAAAATGCTTTGGCCCGCCATACCGACAGAAAAGTAGAAATTTTAAACCCCAACGAAGCCATGATTGATGCGGCCTGCCACAAAATTATTGCCGGCGGTGCACCGCAGATGTCCATAGATATTGTATCTAAGGTCTCATGGGAACCCTCCGGAATCGAGGCCTATGACCGCCTGCTGTCCAAGGTTTCACCGGATGTGGTCGACGCCCTGAAAAACTATCGGCTGGACAGGCATCTGTTCAGCATTGAACTTGAGTGAAAAAAAATATGAGTCGTATTTTACTGATTACCGGTCCTGGCGGTGATGCCCAAGGCTGGGGCAACATGGCCGTAACCCAAGAGATTGCAAAAGCCATCAACCGGTCAGGCAAATCTGCAGAAATCGCATCCGTCTCAAACATGGACGCATTAA
>JAQYWJ010000017.1:17871-19068 GCA_030145005.1 Desulfobacter sp.
ATTACCGGTCCTGGCGGTGATGCCCAAGGCTGGGGCAACATGGCCGTAACCCAAGAGATTGCAAAAGCCATCAACCGGTCAGGCAAATCTGCAGAAATCGCATCCGTCTCAAACATGGACGCATTAATCCGGGAGCTGGATACCCGCAAGTTCGATCTTGTCTGGAGTGCACTGTACCATGTGACGGAAAACGAAGCCACCATCGGCACGGGAGACAACGATGAAGACTGGGTGGCTGACATCCTGGACAAGCGCCGGCTCCCCTATATCGGACCGGATGCGGCCACCATGAAGGCGCTGATTCACAAAACCGCCACCCACGACATTCTGGACAAGGCAGGCGTCCCCGTGCCCTACCATTACCAAATTGAACCGGGCCAGGCCCTGCCGGATATAATGTTCCCGGCCTTTGTCAAACCAAATTTCGAGAGCCGGTCCGTGGGAATTAACGATAACAGCGTGGTAAACACCGTCAAAGAGTTGGAAGCCCAGGTGGGTTTTATCCATAAAAATTATGATCAGCCCGCCCTGGTGGAAGAGTACCTGCCGGGCCAGGAATATACGGTGCTGATGCTGGGTAACGGCGCGTACCAGGAATTTTTACCCGGCATGGTCACAGTGGACCCCGGACTTCTTGGCAGATACCCCATCTTAAGAGCGGATATGCGCGGTGTGGGTGCCACCAAAATTCAGCCGGCCGGGGAATTGTCCGAAAAAACCATAGATGCCACTGCCAAGGCCATGAAAGCGTTGAACTGCCTGGACCATGTCCGGGCCGACATGCGCCTGGACAGCCAGGGAAATGTGAAAATAATTGAGGTAAACGGTATCCCGGGCCTTAAGCCTGTTAAGAGCTGGAGCCCCCAGATTTACACCCTGCACCATGCATCGAAAAAAGGGGAAATGGAAGATTACCGCGCCCTGATCGACCATATCGTCAGCTCGGCCCTGGCCCGGTACGGCATTGCTTGATTACTGTAGAAAAGCTCTAAGACTATGTTTTTTAAGAGGGCAATTTAAGATACGGAAAGTATCGAGATTCCGTTCAGAATAACAATATCGAAATCGGTTTTATCAAACGAACGTTTTTTGAGACTCAATAAAAAAGTATGTCATATTTCTAAAACAAAAGCACCGAGCCTTTCTTTTGCCATTTATCACGTTTCTGAAATCATTGACCGTCCGCTTTTATACCAT
>JAQYWJ010000018.1:0-4738 GCA_030145005.1 Desulfobacter sp.
GCGCCTGTGTGTTTACCCATGCCCACCACCAGCATTTTGTAAAGCCCGCTTTCCACATCACCTTTGAATTTGGTATGGGGCTTGATGCGGTTGATGCATATGCTGTGGTCCGCTTCCATGGCCTTTTTTGAAAAATAGACAGGCACTGCGTCAAACACGCTTCCGACTTCAACTGCATCCATTTCCGGGGCAATAGCTGCCTGGCAGACGTCACTTGTAACGCCTAATTTTGCGAGGTTTTTTTTCTGGCCTTCAGGGGTGGCGCTGCCGTGGCTTCCCATGGCCGGGATGATTACAGGGTGAGCCCCTTTGTCTTTGATGCTCCGGCAGATTTGTGCCACAAGATCCGCAATTGTGTTAATGCCCCGGCTGCCCACGCCAACGGCCACGGTCTGTCCGGGTTCAATGGGTGACTGATCCAGTGCCTGGTCCAGTTGTATTTTCAGGTCTTTTGCCGGGTCAGGCAGTGCCATGGACGGCAAAGCCAGTTTTACTCGGTAAAAGCCGGGGAAATTAAATTTTTTTTCAAGGTATGCCGGGTATCTCATTTTTTTTCTTTTTCCATTCATGTTCACCAGGGAGGGGGGAGCAACCCGGTTGGGTCCAACCCCTAATACTGCAATGTTTTAATTTCATCATGATGGTCTGCAAATTCTATGGCAATGGCTCTGAACACTTCGGCATGGTGTTTAAATACTTCCACCATTTCAGGGTCAAAATGTTTTCCCCTTCCCTCAAGAATAATGGACATGGCTTGTGAATGGGGAAATGGCGGCTTATATACCCGCTTGGAGACCAGGGCGTCGTACACATCTGCAATGGCCATCAACCGCCCTTCCACAGGGATGTTATCTCCTGAAAGCCCCCGGGGATAACCGGAACCGTCCCATTTTTCATGGTGGGTCAAGGCAATTTCGGCCGCACATGTCAGATAAGTGCCTGTGTCCAGACGTGTTTTGCCGGACAGCAACACCTTATATCCATGCGTGGTATGGGTTTTCATCACATCGAACTCTTCTTTGGTCAGTTTTCCCGGTTTTTGAAGGATGGCATCAGGTATGGCAACTTTTCCGATATCATGCAATGGTGCGCATTTATAGATCCGGTCAATGGTTTCTTCATTTAGTATTTTTTTAAATTGGGGCAAAATTTTAAGCTGGTTTGCAAGCGCTTTGATGTAATGCTGGGTCCGCTTGATATGTCCGCCGGTCTCCGGATCTCGAAACTCAGCCAGGGTGCCGATGCATTCCATGCTGATTTCCTGGGTTAATAATAATTCCCGGGTTCTCTTGGCGACCAGATTTTCCAAATGATCTTTGTGTTGTTTCAATTCCAGATGATTTTTAACACGGGCTTTGACGATTGCCGCCCTGAAGGGTTTTGTAATATAATCCACCGCCCCTAAGGCAAGTCCCTTGGCCTCATTTTCCTCTTCGGACAGGGCCGTCAAAAACACCACTGGGATATCCCGGGTCGCGGTTTTGGATTTAAGCCTTTCACACACTTCGTATCCGTCTATGCCGGGCATCATGATATCCATAAGAATAATATCCGGTGGCGCTTCCTCAACAATTTCCAGGGCCGATTCACCGTCCATGGCCACACTGACCCGGTAATCGTCGCCAAGGGCCTCCACCAGGATATCCACATTGGTTTCAACATCATCTACAACCAGGACACGCATTTGAGATAAGTCGGTCATAAATTTATCCTATATCTTCCAGTTTCACCATCACCTTTTCAAGAATTCGTGCAGCCGGTTTGAATTGGTACCTGGAAATCAGGCGACCTAACTCTGCTATATCAGACTCTATATTCTTTGGCCATGCCAGGGCGTTTATTTTTTTAATTCGCTCCTTTGCCGGTTTTGCCTCCTGTTTTTTTATAAACGGCGCAAGGTCATTCAACATCAAGGCCAGTTCTTTTTTGGACTTGATTTCCAGATTTTCCGGCAACGGCGCGTTTTTGACAACTGATCCCGTAAGTTGATCCACCGAAGACAAGACAAGGGGCAACGCTTGGGAAAACAGTGTTATCAGGGTGTCATATTCAGATGATACCCTGTCACGAAAGGCTGTTTCCAGTTTGGCTGCCGCCGCCTGCAGGTCTGTCATGCCGATATTGCCGGCCACACCTTTGATGGAATGGGCCAGCCGTCGGGCATCCTCATCCTGCCCCTTTTCAATGAGCGCCCTTAAATCACGGTCAGCGTGTGCATAATTTTGTCTGAATTTATCCAGCAGGTCCAGGTAGAGCGCCTCATTTTTATCCAGACGGTAAAGGGCCTGCTCGACTGATATTCCCGGAACGTCACCCAGGGCGCTCTTTTTGTCCGTTTTTTTGCCAAAGCCCTTTGGCAGGGTCCTTTCTCCAGGTTTGATCCACCGGGCAAGGGTCTGGAACAGCTCTTTTAAATCAATGGGTTTGCTCACATGGGAATTCATGCCCGCAGCCATGGCCTTTGCCCGGTCCCGGGGCATGGCAGAGGCCGTCATGGCCACAATGGGCAGATCCCCGGCGGTTTTGTGCCGCCTTATTTCACGGGTCGCCTGGTACCCGTCCATCACCGGCATTTGAAGATCCATGAGGACCAGGTCAAAATCCTGGGACAGTGACATGGAAAGGGCTTCTTTTCCATTATTTGCAATCTGGACAAAAAATCCGGCGTTTTCCAGAATTTCCTTTGCAACCTGCTGGTTGATGTCGTGGTCCTCCACCAGAAGAATGTTGGCTCCCAGAATGGTTCTGGGAAGTTTTTGTGCCTCAATTTTTTGGCTGGGCAACAGTTTCTGACGGCCAAAGGCACTGAGCAGGCTGTTAAAAAGTTGCGAGGCGGTGATGGGTTTGACAATAACACATTCAATTCCCATATCCCTGGCCTGGGAACGAACCTGCTCATCTTCCCTGGTGCAGGCCAGGATGATCTTGGGCCGGCGATTGGCCGGCGTAATCCTCTGGATTTCCCGTACGGTTTCAAAACCGTTCATGTCAGGCATCTGAAGATCAACCAGCACAAGATCATAGGGCTGTTCAGCTGCAGTCATTATGGAAAGCCCATCTTTTCCGGACCCTGCATCCCGGGTGGTGATGGAAAAATTGTTGAGCATTTGGACAAAAATCTGCCGGGATGCAGGATTATCGTCAATGACCAGTACCCTGATTCCGGTTATGGCATCATTCAGTTCGGGAAGCCTGGGTGTCTTTTTCTGACCGATTTCCATGGGCAGGGTAAAGGAGAAGGTACTGCCTTTCCCGGCGATGCTTTCAAGAAATATTTCGCCGCCCATCATCTCAACAATCCGTTTTGAAATGGCAAGGCCCAATCCTGTACCCCCGTATTTCCGGGTTGTGGAAGAATCCCCCTGACTGAACACTTTGAACAGTTTTTTCTGCTGTTCCGGTGTCATACCAATGCCGCTGTCCGTAACGCAGAATTTTAAGAGCACCTGATTTTTTTGCATTTTAAGCATATCCACCGACACAATGATGTGACCTTTCTCGGTGAATTTTACTGCATTATTGCCAAGGTTGACCAGAACCTGATTCAGCCTTAAAGCGTCGCCTTTCAGGATGTTTGGAATTTTAGGGTCTACCCTGAAAAGCACTTCAATATCTTTTTTGGCAGCGGCTTTGACCGTGATCAGACCGGCAAGTTTTTCCATGGTTTCATCCAGGTTGAACGGCACAATTTCCATGTCCATCTTGCCGGCTTCAATTTTGGAAAAATCCAGAATATCGTTGATTAGGTTCAGCAGGGATTTGGCAGAGGTGTCGATCTTGGCCGCGTAATCCGTTTGTCTTGTGTCCAGCCGGGTTTGCATGATCAGATGAGTCATGCCGATGATCGCATTCATGGGGGTCCGGATCTCATGGCTCATGTTGGCCAGAAATTCACTTTTTGCCTCGTCTGCTGCCATGGCTTTCTGCCTTTCCTTCCTGGCTTCGGCCACGGCTAAGGCCAATTTTTTGTGACTGTCTATCAAAGAGTCTTTCATGGCCTTTTGTTGTGTAATATCCTCTTTGATGCACAAATAATGGGTCGTCTCCCCTTTTTCGGAAAAAATGGGGGAAATACTGGCCTTTTCCCAGATGAGTTCACCGTCTTTTTTTTTGTTCTGGAATTCACCCTTCCAGACCTTGCCGGCAGTTATGGTTTTCCATAACGTGGTGTAGGTCTCAGGCGGTGTGTTGCCGGATTTCAAAATACGCGGGTTCTGACCTATGGCTTCATCGGCCGTATATCCGGTGACCCTGGAGAAGACAGGATTCACGTACTCGATATCCCCGTCAGGATTGGTAATCAGCACACAAACCGGACTTTGCTCCACAGCTTGGGACAATCTTTGGACCTGGCATTCCACCCGTTTTCTTTCGGCCACCTCTTTTTTAAGTTTATTGTTGGACAAAAGAATAATGCCCAGGATGGTACATGAGACAAGGGTCATCCCCAGAATCCATTTCCACAGAAGGGTCCAGTTGATTTTATGCTCAAACTGCATGCGGATCCAGTTATCCCGAATTCTGTCTTTTTCAGATTCCGGCATGTTCGTTAAAACTTTGTCAAGAATAGAGACCAGTTGGGGCCAATCCTTTCGTACCCCCATGGAGAGTTCAAATTTGTAGGGGGTCACAGCGGAAATTTTGATATTGGTCAGTCCTGTTTGTTTGGCGCAATAGGTAATGGAGGCAAGGTTTCCCACAAACACATCTGCCCTGTTCTCGCTGATCCGCTTGAGGC
>JAQYWJ010000018.1:4838-19049 GCA_030145005.1 Desulfobacter sp.
TCAAATTTGTAGGGGGTCACAGCGGAAATTTTGATATTGGTCAGTCCTGTTTGTTTGGCGCAATAGGTAATGGAGGCAAGGTTTCCCACAAACACATCTGCCCTGTTCTCGCTGATCCGCTTGAGGCCCTCGGTCACCGATTCAACGGGTGAAAGTTTAAGTTTTCGAAAATTTTTTTTAAGAATTTCCTGGGATACATAGCCATCCACCACTGCAATTGTTTTGCCCTTTAGATCTTCAAGTCCGCTGATAAAAGGAAAATCCGTTCTGGCAGCAATGACCATGGGGAAAGACAGATAAGGATTGGTGAAATTAAGAAACTGTGCGCGCTTTGGGCTGGGGGTAATGCAGGGAAACAGGTCAATCTCTTTTTGTCGCCCCTTGTCCATCGCTTCAGGCCAGGTCAGACCGGCCTGGGGTTGCAGGGATATATTGAGTTGTTTTTCAATTTTTTTAATATATTCGGAAGCCAGGCCTGAATAACCGTACGCTTTGGAATAGAATTCAAACGGTGGCCAGGCCGGATCAATCCCCAGCCTTACGATCGGATGGAATTTCAGCCATTGCTTTTCATCGTGTGAGAGCAAAAACATGGTTTTCCGGTCAGTATCTTCCTGGTCCTCCATCCAGTTCTCATTGCGGTGGGATTCCTGGGAGATATTTTCAATGGCTTTATTATTGGAAGAAACCGGAAGTGGCCAGTCCTTGTGGACGCCCGGCCGGCTTCCGATCAGGGGGATGCTGTCCGTACCCACAGCCACGACAACCTGTTTGGTTGGGCTGTCTGCCAAACAGGTGTTTGCCGCAAAAATGGATACGAATAAGATGATTAAAATATATTTTAATTCGGAAATGTATCCATTTGAGTGCATTTTGTTTTTCCAACAGAAACTTAGATTCAGAAACTTAGAGTTTTGAAAAGAATTTTATTACTTTAAGTTGGAAAAAGCAACTGTCCGTTAGGCCCATGGACCTTAAGTATCATATGAAAGTGTAGATGATCAGGTATCCAGACCATTCCACAATTAAAAAGGTTGGTAATGGGTTGTTATTATCTTTAAAAATGAATACAAGGACACTTGGTAAGGCGGCGCAAACGCCTGCTTTATTCGCAAACAGGGTTGACGCATGCTAAGAGTCTGTTTAAAAATAGATCAATCGGCTGCAATCACATGAGATTTCGCTTCGATCCCCTAATTTTTAAACAAGCTTTAAACACAACAACAGACTGGGGTTAAACATGGTCTTGGATATTGATTTTGATTCCATTGAACAGATTTTCTCCAACGCCTGGGACCAGGGTCGGGATTTTCTTTTCGAATTCGAAGTATACGAACTTTTGGCGAAATCCGGGGCTGAAACTTTGCCCCGGGCCCGGCTGATCGAGCGCGGGGTCCGGATTCCGGATAACGAGCTTGTGGCCATGCCTGGAAAGAAAAGCGTATTAAAGATTGTTTCTCCCTATATTGTCCATAAGACAGAAGTGGGCGGGGTCAGGGTGGTGGACAAGGAGCCCGATAAGATCCGTTCTGCCGTGCGCCGGATGTTCTACGAGGTGCCGGAAAACTATGCAGCCGGCCTGGCCCGTTCCCAGGAAAGCCTGCCCGCGCATTATAGGGACCTGACCGGTAACGCCCTGACAGCTGCGGTTTCCCAGGATGTTAAAGGCGTGCTCCAGGTGCAGTATATGCCCCCGGATTCCGCGGCCTTTGGCAATGAGCTCATTGTTGGGCTGCGTCATACCCGGGAATTCGGCACCATATTATCTGCCGGATTAGGCGGTACAGACACGGAATTATATGCCGAGCGGTTCAGGAAAGGCCAGGCCATTGTGGCGGCCTCCCCGGCCATGTGCACCGGAGAGCGCTTTTTCCAGTTGTACTGCAAGACCATTTCCTACAGAAAACTTGCCGGTTTAACCAGGGGACAGCGCCGTATCGTTACGGACGAGCAATTGGTGGAGTGTTTTGAGTCTTTTATCCGTATGGGCAATACCTATTGTTGTGAAAACCCAGAGGCTGTTTTTATTATAGACGAGCTTGAGATCAATCCCTTTGCCTTTTCCGATTTTCTTATGGTGCCTCTGGACGGGATGTGCCGGTTTTCAAAGCAGAAAAGAACAGTCCCGAAACGTCCGCTCTCAAAAATTAATAATCTGCTTCATCCGATACGCATGGGTATCATCGGTGTCTCTTCCACCCGGAAGAATTTTGGCCGGATTATTTTGGATAATGTTCTGGCCCAGGGGTTTGATCCTGAAAATATGGTGATTTTTAAAAAAGGTATGATGCAATTCCAGGGCATTGACTGCCTGCCTGATTTGGCAGCACTGGAAAACAGCGGCAAGGGAAAACTTGACCTTTTTATTGTGGCTGTAGGAGCTGATCAGGTGCCTGATTTGGTCGAGGATGTTATAGAAAAGGATGCTGCCCATGCTGTTATGCTTATTTCCGGAGGTTTAGGGGAGACCCATGACAGCCAGGATAAGGCCGGACAGGTAGTAGAGGCCATCTTTGCAGCCCGCAACCGCCCGGATACCGATGGCGGTCCGGTGTTTCTCGGTGCCAATTGCATGGGGGTGATTTCTTTGCCCGGCAGCTTTGATACCTGGTTTATCCCTAAGGAAAAATTGCCCAAGGACAGAGCCGGCCCCAGGTCATTCTGCAGGGCTGCCCTGATCAGCCAGAGCGGGGCCTTTATGCTGTACCGAAGCCACCAGTGTCCCCAATTGGCACCGGCGTATATGATTTCCATGGGTAACCAGACCGATTTGACTTTGGGGGACATGATGACATATTTCAAGGACAGTGATCAGGTGGATGTGATTGCCGTATATGCTGAAGGCTTTAATCACCTGGATGGCCTGGCATTCTGCCGGGCGGTCAGGGATGCGGTTCTGGCAGGCAAGGAAGTGGTATTTTATAAGGCAGGCCGGACCCCGGAAGGTCAAGCCGCCACCGCCGGCCATACCGCCTCCCTTGCCGGGGATTATATGGTCTGCGAAAGCTGTGTTTCCCAGGCCGGTGCCATTGTTGCCAGAACCTTCAGTGAATTTCAGGAACTTATGCTGCTGGCGGAAACATTGAACACCAAGATCATCCATGGCAACCGCCTGGCTGCCGTCAGCGGTGCCGGGTTTGAAGCCGTGGGCATGGCTGATTCCGTCCAAAGCGATGATTTTACCATGGAATTTGCCCGATTCGGCAGTAAAACCGTGGCCGATGTGCGGTCTGTACTGGCGGCCAAGGGGCTGGACCGTCTGGTTACGATATCCAATCCCATTGATATTAATCCGGCGGCCGATGACCAGGTCCACGGTGACATTGCCGCAATCCTTTGCCGGGACCCCGGCGTGGACGCTATGATTTTTAGTGTGGATCCCATGTCTCCGGCCATGCAGACCCTGGACACCGACCCGGAAGACCGGTTTTCCATGCATCATAAAGGTGCTATTCTCCAACGACTGACACACCTGAATAATACCAGTGCAACCCCCATTGTGGCTGTGGTGGACGGCGGCAGGCTTTACGACCCTTTGCGTGACGCCCTGATGGCAGGCGGCATTCCTGTTTTCAACGTCTGCGATGGTGCGGTGGCGGCCCTGTCGCTTTATATTCAAGGGCGGTTGCGCGCCAATACCATCCGTGTGTCAAAAAGCAAAGGTGTAATCCATGACTGAGAACAGAATCGTTTATATTACCCATGCGCCTGTGGAATTGTACAAGGTGCTCAAGTTTGAAAATTTTGCGTCCAGCGGGGGCGAGGCCAAACATATTATTGCCGACGGGCTGGTCCGGGTGAACGGCCGGGTTGAAACAAGAAAAAGAAAAAAGATTCTTCCCGGCGATGTTATAGAAATTTATGGCAGTTGTCTTGAAATTCAGATGGTTCCCACCTGACTGAATATCCACAGGCGACGAAGCCGATTTATTCTGTGAAAAGTTTTTTGCCGGTCTGGGTCCAACCCCTGTACGCATTTTTGGTTCCATATTTTATAAAGACCGGAATAATCGATTGAGAATAAAAATTTTTTCAACCGGTTCGGAAGCAGATTTACCAGAAATGCGGATTGAAAATCAATAATACCGGGTGACCCGTCCGGTTGAATAATCCAGTTGCCCCCGCGGCGCAGATCAAGATGCACGACCCCTTTCCCATGTATGTTACGCAGCAGTTTTTCACAGGCAGTAAAATAGTCAACCGGCAGAGCATGGTCCAGATCTTTGGTACTTAACACCATGCCGTCCATGTAATTGTACGTTAGAGCACAAAGGGACTTTCGGGTATAACCCAGAGGAATTCCGGCAAGCCCTTTCAGTTGTTTGGAAATAAAAAGTTCCCGCTGCGTTAGAAAAATGCCGATGGTCCAGCGAACCACAGGGTGTTTATCGCCAAATCCCTTTTCCACCCATTGGCGGTGGTCTTGTGAGCACATGAAAACATCTGCGTTGGTCCAGCTCCCTTTATGGATCAGTTCTTTTTTCAGATTGCCACCCCTTTCTTTTTTTTGAAGCAACGTTGAATTGATTTGCTTGATATGAGAAACGTATACAGATCATTCAATTTGAAAATAATTACATCGGATTATTTTTTAGTCAAGCAATGAGTGATGAATTCAAACTGGTGAACAAAAGGAACAAATTATCCAGGCAAACGATTTTCTGGCCCGGGTGCTGCGGCCCGACGCTGAAAAAGAGGATGCCCTGGAATTTCATCAGACAATGTAAACCCTGCAATCCCAACTTTTTTTTTCTCTCCAACCAGTATATAGTTTCAAGTGTTTTTAAAGCCTATGAAAGAGTAGCGTTATGATAACAGGAGACAGTAATATGCCGGATTTTAATGCAAGGAAATCCCCTTTTGGGCTTTCCCGGCTTCTCATTGTTTGTGGACTGGTTGGATTTTTGTTCATACCGGCCGGTGTCGGTCTGGCTGACCAGCCCCTTATGGTTTTGGCCGACGCGGTTGTGTGTGAACGCATATCCAATTTCAGGCCGGTGAATCCGGCCGTTGTTTTTTCCGTTTCCCAGGGAGAGGTTTTCTGCTTTTCTGAATTTGATCCGGTATATGAAAAAACAGCAATTTTTCATAACTGGTATAAAAAAGATAAGCTTATTTTTTCCATGCGTCTTGTCCTTTCCGTGCCCAAATGGGCCTCCTTTTCAAGGGTCCAGATGCGCGATGCGGATAAGGGGCCCTGGCGGGTGGAAATCAGGGATGAAGACAATAATATTTTAAAAACCTTAAGGTTCAGCATGTCTGATTGATGCCCATGGAACAACTCTTTTTATTATTTTCCGGATGGCGCTGGCAGGATGTGCTGGACATCGTTCTCAACGCATATATTCTCTTCCGTTTGTATGTATTGTTCCGGGGTACCAATGTCCTGCGTGTTCTCATGGCTGTGGTGGCGATGTGGATCATCGGCCGCAGCGCCAACGCCATGGGGCTGGTCATTACCAACTGGGTCATGCAGGGCGTGATCACCGTGGCGACCTTTATTATCATCATTGTGTTTAGAAATGAAATATCAGGGGTAGTCCGAACACGCAGTTTCAGCTTTTTTCTATGGGAAATTCCAAGGACCCAGATCAATACACCGGTGCGCATCATCACTGATGCTGTGGTGAAATTGGCCGGATCAAAAATCGGGGCATTGATCGTGATGCCGCTTAAAACAGGGGTGGACAGCATCATTGCCTCCGGGGTGGACATGAATGCGTCACTATCCAGGGAGATGTTGGTGAATATTTTCTGGCCCGGTGCGCCCCTCCATGATGGTGCTGCTGTAATCCAGGGGGGAAAGATTACCCGGGCCGGGACAATTTTGCCCTTGTCCCAGAATCGACATCTGGCCTCCAAATATGGTACCCGGCACAGGGCTGCTCTGGGGCTTACCGAGCAAAGCGATGCCCTCGTGATTGTTGTCTCTGAGGAGCGTGGGAAAGTATCCCTTGTAAAAGACAACCAGATTCATGAAGTCAGGGATCCTGACAAGATTGAGACGTTAATAAAACAATATACCGGCGGGCCTGAACCGGTAAAGAAAATGCGCCGGCAGACCCGGGAGTTACTTGTGGCAGCCATGGTCTGTCTTTTATGCACCACAGGCTTGTGGCTGAGCTTTTCAAGGGGCATGGAGACACTGGCCAACTATGATGTTCCCATTGAGTTCATGAACTCTGACAAAAAAATGAATATTATTGATGCATCTGCTTCCAGGTCCAGGCTTCTGATCAGCGGTGCACGGCCTCTGATCAACGCTTTGACCCTGGATCAGATGAGCATCAAGATTTCCCTTGACGGAACAGCCGTGGGAAAAAATAAACTGGTCATTACCAGGCAGAATGTCCAGTTGCCACCAGGTATCCGCCTGAAGAACATTGAACCGGATCAGGTGGAAGTGACCCTGGACGCCATGGCGGAGAAACGGGTACCGGTACAGGCCGACTTTTCAGGAAAATTGCCGGATGGCCTTATCATGACCAGTATCAGCGTTATTCCTGAAACGGTCAAAATTACAGGTGGAGGGCTTACCCTGAACGCTGTAACCACCGTGTTTACCGAGAAAATTCCCCTTGAAAATTTAACAACCTCAGGCTTTGTTAACGTGGCACTGGTCATGAGCCCAGCCACCCTGCGGCCGGATGAGAAGCATAAAAAGGTACAGATTCGATATACCATCTCCGAAAGAAAGAGTAATGACCATACCGAAAGCTGACAGCGCAATTATTTATATCCCCCATGGCGGCGGGCCTCTACCACTTCTGGGTCATGCCGGACATGACGCCATGAACGCATTTATAAAAGAGCTTGCCGCAATGCTGCCTAAACCGAAGGCTGTGGTGGTGATTTCCGCCCACTGGGAAACCGATCTTCCCATGGTAATCAGCCACCCCGAACCTGAGCTGGTTTACGATTATTACGGATTTCCCAGGCAGGCCTATGAGATTGCGTATCCGGCTGCCGGCCACCCTGAACTTGCGCTTAAAGCCGTTGAACTGCTCAAAGAGGCCGGCATCAAGGCGGGAGCAGATGCCAAGCGGGGCTTTGACCATGGGGTTTACATCCCTTTAACCCTGATGCTGCCTAAAGCGGATGTCCCCTGCATTCAGATTTCCCTGTCTAAGGGCTTGGACCCCGGAACACACCTGTCAATGGGTGAAGCCCTAAGACCCTTGCTCAAAGAAAAAATCTGGCTTCTGGGTTCAGGGTTTTCATTCCATAACATGAGGGGGTTTGATCTGCAGGCAGGCCCGGGTTCACCTTCGGTACCGGATCACCAGAACAGATCTTTTCAGGATTGGCTTAAAAAAACCTGCGCCAATGAGAAAATTCCCCCTGAACAACAAAAGGAAAACCTTCTTAACTGGGAACACGCCCCGGCGGCAAGGTATTGCCACCCCCGGGAAGAACATCTGCTGCCCTTGATGGTGTGTGCCGGTGCTGCCGGGTACCAGACTGCCCATAAGGCCTTTGATGTCAAAATAATGGGCAGAAGTTCAGTCAGTTTTTTCTGGCCGGAAATCGTATAGGGACATCGTGCGCGTTGGGTTATCTTAGTTATAGGCTTTTTTTTAACGCATTAAAGGGAAGGACGCCGGGGCCGGCCGAGGTAGTTCCTTCGGGAAAAATCACCACTCCGGACCACCTGACACCGTCTCCCTCCTCATTCATCCAGAATAAAATCGGTGATATAGATATTGGTCTTCATCTCCTGTTCTATGGTCGACCAGGAAGGATCACCGGTATGGTGATGACCCGGAAGGATCACGGTTTTTTTGTCAAGCGTCAGTATTTTAACCCTGATGGAATCAATCAGGCAAGGGAGGTTTCCGCCCGGCAGATCCGTCCGTCCGGCCTCTCCCACAAAGATGGCATCCCCCGTAAAAAGATGATCCTCGCACAGCAGACAGACCGAACCGGGCGTATGTCCGGGAGTATGGATAACGGTCAGTTCACAAGAACCGAAGGCAAAGGTATCGCCATCATTCATCCTGATATCTGCCGGATAGGGCGGTGGCAGGCCAATCGACTGTTTCGTTTTTGTCCTTACTTCCGGATCTTTAAAGAAATCATCATCAGCCTCGTGCAGACAATAAGGTATCCTGGCGATTTCCTTGAATGCATCCATGGAAAAGAACTGATCAGCATGTCCATGGGTCAACAGGATTTTATCAGGGATAAGATCGTTTTCCCGGATGAAATCTGCTATTTCCTCAACTCTTCCGCCCGGATCAATGATGACTGCCTTCCGGGATTTTTTACAGACCAGGAAATAGGTATTGAGGTTATAGGGTCCTGTGATCCGTCGGATCATCTGTGTATGACGCACTGTTTTTTACTGTCCTTAGCCTGACATATATTCCGTAAACAGACGTTTATTTTCCGTCAGCACCCTGCCTGCCAGAAGATCCTCCAGTGCATGGAAAAAATGATGGGGTTCAGTACCCGGGATCAGTTTTCTGCCGGCAATGGTACCCAAAAGAGCCATATTCTGCATCCGTGAATCTTTCAGGCGGCCAAGATCAACTTTTATCGGTATTATACCGGTGGTTTGACATGCATCAAGGATATCTTCAGAGGTAATCTCTTTATTTTGACCGAGTCGCACCGGGAGTGGCTGCCAGGACACATCCAGAAATACGAGCGTCCCTCCTTCTTTTCCCGCCGTTACCAGTCCCCGCATGGCTTCATGAATCTCCATTCCCAGAACCAGATTCGCACTCTTCTTCATTATCAAAGGAGAATGAACCGCTTCCCCGCATCGGATCCGCGACACCACCACCCCACCTCTCTGTGCAAGCCCGTGGGTATCCACTGCAATGGCTTGGATACCGGCATAATCAATTGCGCGCAGCAAAGTCTGGCTGAGCAATCCGATACCCTGCCCACCAACCCCGGTAATATAGATGTTAAAGGTTTTCATTTTTCCTCCCTGTCAAATCCGATCGCCTGTTCCGGACAGGACGGACGGCAGGATCCGTCCCCGATACACAGATCAAGATTAATATCTATGCGGCCGTCTTTATTTCGTATAAAGCTGGGGCAGCCGAACTGCTCGACACAGGCATGGGTTTGGGTGCAGGCCTCCTGATCAATGGAAATGTGCTTTTGGACATACCCTGTTTTTTTTCTCTGGGCGCGGGTGAATTTCAACATGCATGGATGACGGGCAATTACAACGCTCAGGCCCTTGTGTTCCATGGATTGCCTGACCAGATCCGTGAGTTTTTCCTGACTGTATGTATCACACGACAGGACCTGTTCGATACCGAGCCCGTTTAAAAGTCCTTCGATCGAAATTGATTTGCCGGCGTGATCCTGGTGTCCTGTCATGGCCGTTGTACCGTTTTCCATCACAATCAGAGTAACATCATGCCGGTTGAACACGGCATTGATAATTCCGGGAAGGCCGGCGTGGAAAAAAGTGGAATCTCCCAGAAATGCCACCACCCGTTTGCTGTTCTCCAGGGCCAGCCCGGATGCCATACCAGTGGAAGCCCCCATACACATTAAAATTTCGCCGATATTGTACGGCGGCAGAAATCCCAGAGTGTGGCACCCGATATCCGCTATGGTAATATCAGATGCGGACAACGCTTTCTTAATGGCAAAAAAAGCACTCCGGTGGCCGCAACCCGGACACATCTGCGCCGGCCTTGCCGGCACGTCAAATAGCTCAGTATCTTCATCTGCCGGATTTAAACCTAAATCCGGCCAGGTTGCCCCCAGTTTTTTCAAGGTTTTATCCGGGGTGTATTCACCGATAAAATCGTCATCATCAACTTTCCCAATGATGGAAGTATTTATTCCATTATCAAAGGCCAGGGATTTGATTTGAAGCTCCAGTATATTGTCCAGTTCTTCAAGTATCAGCACCTGTTTGTGTGATGACAGAAAATCGATAAGAATTTTTTCATCCAGGGGATTGATCATGCCCAGTTTTAAGATATCCGGGCGCGTTTGGGTTGTTTCAAGGACATCCAGAACAGACAGGTAAGTCAAGCCGGAGGTAATGATTCCCAGTCCCTGGTTTGTATCGGAAGATAAAATGGTATTAAGCTGCTTGGTTCTCGCAAACCGTTGGGCCTGTTTTAATTTCCGGATTGCCTCGCCTTTCATTTCCAGTGCCATCGACGTCAAGGGAATATACGGACCGTTGTCCCGATTGAAATCACTACGGAACAAAGGCGGCGGGTTGAATCTATCGAACCCGATTTTTTCCCTGGCATGACACACATGAGTGGTCAGCCTCAGTACAGCTGCGGTTTGTTCTTTTTTTGCAAACTCGGCCGCATGTTTATAATATATGTAGGCCTCTTTTGGCGATGCCGGTTCAAACACAGTCAACCGCGCCATTTGATAGATATTCCGGTTGTCCTGTTCATTTTGGGATGAGTTGGCGCCGGGATCGTCGCCCACCACGATCACTATGCCGCCAATAATATTCATTAAACTGAACTGGACAACGGTGTCCAATGCGACATTTAATCCCACGCTTTTAAAAAAGACGCAGCTTAAATTGCCGTTAACGGCTGCTCCGAAGGCCACTTCGCCGGCCACCTTTTCATTGACGGAAAACTCAAAGTAAAACGGCCGTTTTTCTTCAGGGATACTGTTGATAGCCGTCGCGATCTCAGGTGTCGGAGATCCCGGATAGGAGGTCACCACTTTTGTTCCGGTTTCCACCATCGCTCTGACGATCGCTTCATTGCCCATAAGAATTTCTTCAAACGGCTCATTCTCCATCAGGATGTCACCTAATTTTTTCATATCGCACTTCCCGCAGAAAAAAGATTGGAATTTAATGTAACCATATCATGGATCCGCTTAAGCAACAATATCAAGCTTTTGGTCCCAGTAATTTTAAGATTTTAGGGTCGATTTTTTGGGGTCTTGAAATATTCTGTCCGGTGCCCCGGGAGCAGGAAAACGCACCCCCCGCGCCATCAGGGCCTGCTTTCCCCTGAGGGTCAGGTCTGTTGTGAACCGGAACTGATCCCGGGGGTCCACCGGATAGGCCTTGATTCTGTATTCCGTGGCCCAGGGCCCTTCCGATGCAAGGATGGTTACCGGCTTTAACACCTGGAGATAGGCGCTGGTCATGGCCGTATCCTCCAGGGCCTGGATCACCTGCCTGGGGTCGTGCTCGGGGTGGAGGTAAAACCTGGCAGCGCACTGGAGGTACCGGCTGCCGTCGTTGGCATTGAATATCTTTTCGGCCCAGAGCTTCAGGTGGGGGATCACCACCACCGTATCATCAGGGGTGAGGATCTCAAAGGACCGCATGCCGATGGATTTGACCTCTCCATAAACCCCGTCCACAGAGACCCAATCCCCGAGCCGGTAGGGTAATTCATAGAGGGTGACGATTCCGGCGATGAGGCTGCCGACATAGTCCTTGAAAGCAAACCCCAGGGCCAGGCCCAGGGCCCCCAGCAGGGCAAAGATATTTTCAGCCGTTGGATCCACGACAATGGAGATGATCATCCACAGGGAGGCCAGGATGATGACAAGGCGGATCAGCGGCACCGTGGCCAGGACATAGAGCCGATGCCGGCCGGAGAGTCGGTTCGCTATCCACGGAATCATCTTCTGACTGAGTCCGATCAGCACCAGGGCGAGGCCGGCCAACAAAGCGACTCTGATAAAGGTTTCCTGGTTCATCTGGTGGAAAAGTTCCATGGGTCAGTCCTCCTTTAAAATTGGTCAGTCAGATAGCCTTCTCCATTGAGGTAGGCTCTCACGGACGGATACCAGCGGGCCGATATCTTCAACTCCCCCTGGTGGGTCTGCACAATTCCGGCGTCAGTCAGCGCCAGAAGTGTCCGGCCTGTCTCAGTGGCGGAAAAGGGAAGCAGGTCAGCGGCAAGATCCCGGGGCAGCCCGTTATGAAGCAGCAGGCTGTGCATGAGGACCGGGGATGCCGGTCCCAGGTCCGAAGGGACCACGAGCGACGGCATCTTTTCCCAGGGCTCCACCCAAATGGTAATCCCGTCTCCGGGTCCTGTTTCAGACGCCTGGTCACCGGCGGTCTGATCCGGTTCCCGTTTCAGGGCCCGTCGCCAGATCTCAAGGGCAATGCCCGGGATACCGAAACTGCGGGCTGCCAGCTGATTGACAAAGGCCCTTGCCTTGGCACCGTCATCTGCAGGCAGAACTGTTTCTCCGTTGTCTGCCTGGCGAAAGTGTATCTGCCGGCCGCATCCGTCATCTGCCCTCTGGTTCAGCCATCTGCCCAGGGATTGATCGTCAAAGGCCTGGGCTACCACCGCCCCTGGAAACGGGACCGGGAGTACCCGTCGCAAATAGGCTAGGGCCCAGGAGTCGCATCCGATAACGCCAGGGCCCGCAGCCTTTGAATTGATTCTGGCCAGGAGTTGGCGGACCAGGGTCAGTCCACGAACATGGCGCAGATAGGTTTTACCCAGGTCAGGGAGCACCCAGGGGGTATCTGTGGATCTTGTCCAGTCAAGCCAGGCCAGGTCCTGGGTGAGAATCTGCTGCGGATCCGGCGCCTGGATCAGCCGCCATCCCAAGGATTTGGCCAGACGGGACAGTATTTGGGTATTGCCGCTGCCGGGCAGGCCGGCCACCATCATGACAGACGGGGCCTCCGCCGATCCGGTCTTGTCTTTTGCCGCGATTTCAAGCGCCCGGACAGCCCTGGACCAATGCGAGGGGGGTGCAACTTTTTCAACGGCAGAAGGTGGCAGATATTCCAGATCCTGGGCAGGGTTATGGACCGGAGTGTCCTGCCGATAAAACCGCTGCCAAATATCCTTTATCCCGCTTTTTATGGTGCGGGAGATGGTGGCCTGGGGGGCGGCATAATCTGCCAGGGGGACATACTCCCACAGGTCCTGTTTTTTGGGGTTCACTTCATTTCCTTATGTCAAATTCAGGTAAGTGTTCGTCCGGCGGTCCCTCCGGACCGATCAGGTCTTCTTTGCAGCTTGGGGGATTCAGCCGTTCTGAACAAAATTTACAGAACACCGCGTCCAGATCATGGCCATGGGCCATGCAGGCCGGGCAGGCCTGGGTGGATATTTTTTTCCGGGTGGCATGGTTCAGCTCTGCCGTGACAATGCCCGTGGGTACGGCAATAATGGAATAGCCCAGTATCATGATCATCGAGGCCAGGCCCTGGCCCAGGCTGGTCTTGGGGGAAATGTCCCCGTATCCCACGGTGGTCATGGTCACAATGGCCCAGTAAATGCTCCTGGGAATACTGGTAAAACCGTTTTTCGCTCCCTCGATGAGGTACATGAGGGAGCCGAAGATCACCACCAGGGTGACAATGGTCAAAAGAAAAATGGTGATCTTACGGCGACTGGCTAGAAGCGCCCGAATGAGGATAGCGGCTTCTCCCACGTAAGAGGCCAGCTTCAGCACCCTGAAGACCCGGAGTACCCTTAGGATACGTATCACCAGCATGTACTGGCTCCCCGGCAGGATCAGGCTCAGATAGGTGGGCAGCACCGCCAGGAGGTCCACAAGCCCCAGAAAACTAAAGGCGTAACGCAAAGGCTTTTTCACACAGAAGAGACGCAGCAGGTACTCCAGGGTAAACAGGAGGGTAAATCCCCATTCAATCCCGTACAAAAGGGGCCCGTAACTGACCTTTACAGTGGCCACACTGTCCAGCATGACCACCAGGACGCTGGAGAGAATGGAGAGGATAAGAATGAGGTCAAACCATTTACCGGCCCAGGTATCGGTTTCAAAAATGATCTCGTGGAGCCGGTGCCGGATACTGTGGAACCCATCCTGGAGTCTTATTTCTGACACGGTTTGCTCTCCTTGCTGCACCCCGTCAGATTTTGCAAATTTTGGGGTCACCCATTTCTCCTTGCATTTTTTGAGGGATAGAATCCCCCGGCTACCCGATTGTTTCGTCGTTTAATAAATGCACCACTGGTCATAATTTGTGTTCCAAAGATAAATTTGTTGCAGGATAACTGTGACACCCGCATCAACACAGCAATCGGTGATTCCTTTCCTCTCTTCCTTGAACTCTTCGGGTAAATACGGTTCTGCTGATTGCTGACCAAGCCGGAACCATTTTTCAGCGGTTGATAGATCATTGCCGGTATGGCATCTATAAAGTTTTTGCTGCCGAAAAACATCTGCCCTTTCAGCCTGTTCCAAGGTAATGTTTTTTTTAAATACCACGCTCTACAAATTCTCGGTAGCTTTCCCGATCGG
>JAQYWJ010000019.1 GCA_030145005.1 Desulfobacter sp.
AAAAGGTGAACAGGAAAAGGTGAACAGGAAATAGAACTTTGCCTCATATATAAGGCGCATCAAAGGAGCCCTAACAGATTTACCGGAGCTTTAGTGCATCGCAATAAATTTCGTTCATTTGTGGTCCTTAAAAGTATCTAAATTTTACTACTATGTATTTATCGGTAATGCAACTTATTTTTTTATAGAAACGAGGCCCTTGGCCCAAAGGCTATAAAAGATGTTGATTTAGCTGATAATTATTTGGATATAACTTTCGTTCAACCGCCAGGGGTTTATGGTTACAATGGAAAATTTTATAGGTAAACCCGATGATACAACGTTATGGTCAACAACCGCCAGACTGTTTGAAAACAAGATGAAAGGTGCTCCAGAATACGCCATAGGTGATCAAGGTTACCGCAGTAAAATAAATCAGGAAATCCCAAAAAACTCCGTGCATATTTTTCTGGGCAAAAGCACGGATGTTGAGGAACAACAACAAGATTATTGCCGAAAAGCCAGATCCGCAACGGAAGGTTTTATTGCGGTTGCAAAAAATCTTCGCGGTTTCGGCAAGAGTTTTTATCGGAGAATTGAAGGGGACCGCATTTGGTCTCTTTTATGCCAAATTGCGTACAATCTGAAAAAATTTATTCAGCTCTACAAGGATGAAAAAATCAGTGAAGAAAACTTGATGAAGCTCGGTTTGCTGGGCTAATCTACCTTTCTTCTGCTTGATTTGGTCACTGGTAGTTTACCAGATGGATTGATGCGGCTAAAATATGATGAAACAGCCGTTAGAAAGCAGTCAGAATCCCTGGAATCCTCTTTTAAGGCGTTATTTTAGACGAAGGTGTCAGATAGCCCATAATCGTACTTTATCCATATGAGAGAAAATCAGCAGATACTTCGTAGGCAAATAGCTGGCCACCTTTAAGGAATTTCCAGTCAGCCAGAATCCGGCAACATTTAACCTTGATAGTGTCATGGAAATGCTTAAGACAGGAGGCGGCGTCGGCCAGTAACAGTCAGTCAGTAATCCGAATTTAACGAAACAAGGCCCACAATTGCGGGTCTTGTTTTGTCATTGTCTTTGACCAAATGGCTTGTATAGCATTTATCAAAAGCCTTTTTTATAGTGCCTTTCTTAAAAAGATTACTTCATATGTTCTGTCCATGGCAGCTTGATAATAAAAGCCCACCAGGGCATCCTTTTGAGCATAATAGTAGAGTCTATAAGTTGATCCCTCATAGTTTTTATCTTGAAATTTAATAAAAAGTTTGATCAGTGATTGTTCGGTTGAAATGGTGGCCTCTGCAACATGGATCGGCTTCGGATTGAAATACGATACAACAGCCTGGCCGTCTGCTTTCACATCCTTGACTTTGACCACATAGCCGCCGTCTATTCGCTTCCATTCACCGGCAATGATTCCATAGTCGATTTTCATATCAGTTTGAGCAGCATCTCCGGCAAAAATCGGCTGCAGGCTGGATAGAAAAAGGCCTGCAAGAAAAAGAAAAAAAATTATGCCTTGCCGGTGAGGGTATAGGGTATCATACATAGCAATCCTTTTTTAATTTTTTATTAAAATTTTCATCACATTCTTAATCTCCCATTTATGATGTTGAATCTTGCATAAGAATCCTAACCATTCTAAATTTGTTCACATTATATCACGAAACAACAACTATGAAATAGGTACGGGACCAGTATAATAGAAAGTCAGCAGATACTAAATAGTTGAAACTTTCTCAAGCAGGGCCTGGTAAGCGTTGCTCAGTTCCACAAACCTGTCGTGACTGCCGCCCCTGTCCGGATGATGTTGTCTGGCAAGGTGCCTGAATTCCCGGGTTAGGTCTTTCTTATCCATGGATTCCAGGGCCTTGGCCGTGAGATTAAAAATTTTGAGAGCCCGGGCTAATCCGAGCTGCGGGGCGACACCAGGCGGCTTAAACCAGCGGTCTCTTTGACGGAACTGGAAATCTTTAACCATATCATCCAACAGCACCGAATCTCCGTAAGTATGATCAAAAAACATGATTGCATACCGGATCAGGTATTCATGCAGCCGGCTGGTCAGTTCGAAAAGTTCCTTATTCAGCAGACATAACTCCTGGATAAAAAATGCCTCTACTTTATCCTGGTCCAGTGCATGGGGCATCTGCTTGGCCATGAACCCTTTGAAAAACCGATGGAGATCAAGCACCGTATATACGTAGGATTTAAGATCTTTTTTTCTTAAAATCCGCTCCTGGTCCATGAAAAGCTGTTCAATTTCATCCCGGGATTTGTTGTGCAACTGCCTGAAAATCACTGTCGGCATATTAACCATGGGTCCCTGGTCCATGTTGCCGAATTTAAGAAAATGGGCCCGGCGTTTGTCAAAGGCATGGACCTGTCTTGCAATGGTCTCTTTCTGCGCCCGGGTCATGGGCGTATACTGCTTGAAAGAGCGCTGCCGGAACGTCTGGGTCGCCCTGCGGATGTCGGGCCGGAGAAAAGGCAGGAACAGGTTTTCAAGCTGTTCACTGTCAAAGGTGCCGGCCAGACTTGAAATCCTTGATTCCAGATCCGGATTTAAATACCAGGCATTGCCGCCGG
The DNA here is from genome assembly GCA_030145005.1 of Desulfobacter sp. Classification (GTDB taxonomy): domain Bacteria; phylum Desulfobacterota; class Desulfobacteria; order Desulfobacterales; family Desulfobacteraceae; genus Desulfobacter. Next base: position 2,588 of record JAQYWJ010000019.1, read on the forward strand.
GATAGTCAATCCAGGTTTCGGGGCAGGGACCTATATCAAAAATGTCCCGGGCCACCATCTGTTCACCCTGTCTGACAGATTCCCGCAGGATATAGGTGGTCTGTCTGTTTTTTTTTACCTTTGCCAGATACATGGTTAACCGTGTGCCCCTGGATTTTTATATGCCAGGGTCTCCAGTTTGATCAGGTTGTATTGTCTGGAACCAAGGCCGATGTCCTGGGCATAGGCAAGCTGGTGTTCCCAGTCCACGTATGGGTAAAGTCCCTTGAACTTGTCCTCTCCCGGGGCCAGGTGGGTGGTCAGCACCGAAGACGCAAGGCCCTGGGCCTGGTTGACAAGGTCTGCACAGGCCTGGTCAATGGCCACGGGATCGCAGGATGCCACCACACCGATATCGTTGCAGATGGGGGATTCTGCATAGGGCAGGCAGTCACATTTGGGGGAGACATTGGTGATAAAGTTGACAAACAGGCATTTACCGGCCTTGTCTTTCAGCACACCGGCGGTATATTCCATCATTTTTTCAAGAAATACGGGAACGTCCTGGTTCCAGTTTATTTTGATGGACTGGGTGGGGCAGCGCACAATGCATTCGGCACATCCGATACAGGCCGCCTTATTTATATAGGCCTTTTTGTTCTCAATGATTATGGCCTGTCCCGGGCAGTGCCGGGCACACAGGCCGCAGCCGGTGCAGGTTTTGCGTTTTATTTTGGGACTTACATTGGAATGCTGGTCCAATTTTCCCCGGCGGGATGCACATCCCATCCCCAGATTTTTAAGGGTTCCGCCGAATCCGGATAGTTCATGTCCCTTGAAATGGGCCAGTGCCACAATGGCGTTGGCATTGATAATTTCTGAACCGATAAACACTTCCTTGTTGTGTTTGAAATCCACCGGGACAGCTGTCTCGCTTTTTCCGAACAGGCCGTCGGCAATGATCAAAGGGGCTGCATCCATGGATGAATAGGAAAACCCGTTTTCCACAGCGGTTTTGATATGGGACACTGCATCAGACCGGGTTCCCACGTAAAGGGTATTGGCATCGGTCAGAAAAGGTGTGGCGTCTGCTTTTCTGATGGCCCGGATAATTTTTCGGATAAGAACAGGCCGGATATAGGCAGTATTTCCCTGTTCACCGAAATGCACCTTTACAGCGGTTAGATCATTTTTGTCCAGGACAGCGTGAAGTCCTGCCTTAGTTACCAGGCGCTCCAACTTGGCGGGCAGGTTCTCCCTTGATGTGGCGGTCATGTCCATGAAAAATACATCAGCACCCATTAAAGTCTCCTTTTTGGCGTTGTTTTGAGCTTAATTTCATAAAAATAAGTATCCGTCATGGAAATTCAATACAGGTAAATGTGTTGACTGCTTTTGGTATCTTTTTTGCTTAAGCTTTCTAAACGTGCTTGCCCCAGCCGGGATTTGACTTGACTGTTCCGGCATGCTAAAACGCTTTCACCTTTGCAAACGGTAACAATATGTCCATGACACCAGGTATTTCAAAAAAACTTTTTATTTTTCTCTTTTTTTTCATCTTTATATTTTATTGGATAGTCTCTGACCTGTTTATGAAGGTCCTGGAAATGTCCGATACCTCTGCCCGGATTGTCAGCATCAGCAACCGGATTGCGGTATTGTCCAACGATCTTAAAAACAACCTTCTTGATATGGACGCTAATATCAAGAAATTGAAACTGCTGAAAAAAGATGTTTATTTTGACTATGTTGGAACAGCCAGGCGTAATTACCAAAAGGTGCTTGCCGAGATCATGGAGCTGGATACAAGGCGGGAAACACCTGCAGGATACTGGCGTCACATTGATCAGAACTTTGGTGGCCATATCCAGTCGGGTATATCCATGGAACAAGTCATGGACGAGGATTATATTGGGATTGACGCCGATGTGATGAGCCAGTGGATGGCCGTCATTGTCGTGGCCAGAAAGGACAATGAGAACAGAATTGAACAGGCGCTGATCCAGATCAATCATCTAAGCCGCCAGGTGATAAGAAACTGCATGATCGGGTTCGGTTTTTCAATAGTGGTGGGCATTATGGGCGTTTGGTTTATTTCCAGATCCATCATTGTTCCCTTGAATAAATTGAAATCCGGGCTTAAGTTGGTTTCTGATGATAATTACACTTATGAGATGGATATTACTTCCAAAGATGAATTCGGGGAGCTGGCTGCGGCGTTCAATGATATGAACCGTCAGCTTAAAGCCGATGACGAGATCCGTTCGGATTTTATTGCCACCCTAAGCCATGAAATCAGAAGTCCCTTGTCTTCCATCCGTGAGTCTGTGAATATGCTGACCGAAGAGTTTTTTGGGCCGGTAAATGATAAACAGAAAAAATTTTTAACCATTGCCGCCGATGAGATTGCCCGGATCACCAGCCTTTTGAACCACCTGCTGGATGCCTCCGTCCTGGTTTCAGTTTCAGGGGCTAAGAAAAGACCGGTTTCGCCTTTTGATCCCAATGAGCTTGTGCAATCGGCCATTTCAAGTATTACGCCCGGGGCAGAGACCCGGGGCATCCGTACGAAATTTAAGAAACTTGAACAGCCTCCCATGGTCAAAGGCAATGAAAAGGAAATCATGCAGGTCATAATAAATATTCTGGATAATGCGGTGAAATTTTCACCGGACAACAGCCGGGTGGATATCCGTTTGACCCGGGGGCCGGGAAAGCATTTTCTGACATGTGGTATCAGTGATGAAGGGCCGGGTATTCCCGAAGATAAAAAAAATTTGATTTTTAAGAAATACTACCGGGCCAGGGAGGTGCGTGAGCACATGGACGGGGTAGGACTTGGTTTGAATATTGCCCGGCGGATCGTCCAGGCCAATGGCGGAGAAATTTTTGTGGAGAATAAGCCGGATAAAGGGTGTACTTTTTCTTTTACTTTGCCGGTGTGTTAATAGATGAATTTTAAGGGTTTTTTATATGCGTTTTTCATGGATATCTGAATTTTGCCTGAATTTGTTCATGGGAAGGACCTTCAAGCGTTTTCTTCTTTTTTTCAGGGTTCTGGTTTTTATCGGGTGTATAGGGGTATTTTTCAACGGGTGCAGCATAATACCCGTCTGCACTGTCGTCTGCCGGAATACCATGGTAAAACAGGGCCAGGAGGCATATTTAAATGAAGATTATACCCTTTCCCGTCAGATTTTTTCACAACTTACTTTAAGGGAAGATAATGCACAGCTTCAGGCGGCCGGCCTTTATGGAAATATTTGTCTTGACATGGTCCTTGCAGATAATGCCCCGGACTTTAGAACGGCTGTGGAGCAGCTTCTGCTTTTGCCTTCACAACTGCCCTGCCGAATTTCAAATCGCGGGGACCAGGATACTGCCGGCCGGGAAACGCTTTGCAATCCGTGGTCGAGGATGCATCCCGGTATGCTGGAGAAAGCCCTGGCCCACGGCATGGTTTTGCTTGAATCCGAGCGGTCGGGTATTTTGAAAAAGTTTAATGCGCTTTATGCCAAAGAGGAAGTTTATAAAAAAGAGCGTCTTGACATGCAGAAAAATATTGATTCTTTAGGGCTGAAAATAACAGCCTTAGAAAAGCAGAACATGGACCAGGAGACACGGATAACAGATCTTTTGCACCAGATAACCGTGCTTGAGAAAATTGATAAGGAACGGCAGGAACAAAGGGAGAACCCGTGACGGCAGCACACAAAATACTCATTGTTGACGATGACCCCAGTATCCTTGAGGTCTTGGAAGCAAGGCTGTCCGCATCCAACTTCAAGGTGTTGAAGGCAAAGGATGCGGCAGGGGCCGAACAAATACTCAGAGATCAGAAAGGCGTAGATCTGCTGGTTTCAGATATAAAAATGCCGGGAAAAAGCGGAATGGAATTGTTCACGGATCTCCGTAAGTCCCTGCCGGATCTGCCGGTGATTTTTTTGACTGCCCACGGCACCATACCGGATGCTGTAGACGCTATAAAATTGGGCGCAGCCGATTATATTGCCAAGCCTTTTGACGGCCGGGAACTGATTAAGAAAATAAATGCCATGATGGCCCTGCGCGGCACAGGTGTCGGCACAGGACCTATGCCCCTGGTTGAATCCGGTTTTTACTGGGGAAAATCCGCTGTCATGAAGCATCTTTATACCATGGTGAAAAAGGTGGCTGCCACCCAGGTCAACGTGCTTATTCTCGGGGAAAGCGGGGTGGGCAAGGAATGTATTGCCGAATGTATTCACAAAAACAGTCCTAGGAAAAATCAGCCCTATATGGTGGTGGACTGCGGGTCAACGCCGGCAGGTATCCTTGAAAGTGAATTGTTCGGCCATTTGAAAGGGGCGTTTACCCATGCAGTAAAGGACAAGATTGGGCTTATCCAGGTTGCGGACTTTGGTACTCTTTTTCTGGATGAGATCGGCAATATCTCCCATGATATGCAATGCCGTCTGTTAAGATTCCTGGAGGATAAAAAAATCCGCCAGGTGGGTGCGGTAAAAGAAAAAACTGTTGACTGTCGGGTGATTGCCGCGACCAATGCTGATCTTGCCCAAGCCATTGAAGAGGGAAGCTTCCGCCAGGATCTGTACTACAGGCTCAAGGGAATCACCCTGACCATTCCGCCTTTGCGGGACCGAAAAGAAGATATTTATCCTTTGGCCGAACTCTTTGCTGACAGCTATGGCAAGGCACACGGCATTGACCGGCTGCGTATTTCCGATGCCGCTGTTAAAGTGCTGGAAGAACATCCCTGGCCCGGGAATGTCCGGGAATTGAAAAATACCATTGAAGCCGGGGCTGTTCTGTGCCAAAATCAGATTATTGAACCATGGGACCTTCAGATTGAAAGCATCAGGGAAAATGCGGTGCTGACTTCAGACCTGCCAGATTCCCAGGCGTTTTCCATTGAACAGAGTGAAAAGGATACCATTATAAGGGCCCTGAAAAAGTCAAGGGGGGTTCAAAAAGATGCGGCTGATCTTTTGGGTATCAGCAAACGAGCCATGCATTATAAGGTCAAAAAGTATGACATTGATCCCACAGCCTATAAATAGTGCCCGACCGAAAACCGTAAATTTTGCCGATTACTTCGTTGGGCGGAAATTTTAATCCTCGGAATATTCAATATATGCCTGCGGTTAAAATCTCCGTCCGCCTTGTACTCGACAAAATTTCCAGGTTTTCCTTCAGACACTAAATAAGGGACATGGTTACGAAATATTCTCCGGGGTTACCGGTTTTGTTTTGCAGCATGTTTTGTGAATAGTCGCTTCCTATGCAGTTTTTGAAGTCGGGGTGCAGTTTTCGTAACTTTCAATGCATTTTTGGTAACCGGATACCTGCTATTATGGTGAATTTAGCTTGGTTATATCCTGAAGATAATCTTTTGGATCTGCAGGGTTCTTATGTCTTTTAACAAGGGAAAGCCGGCATATAAATTGCATTTGTCCCTAAGGTTCAAAAAAATAATATTTATGTGTTTTGCAAAAAAAATTCTGAAAGGAGGCTGTTGATCAGTGAAAATGAAACAAGAGGACAATATGTATTTCAGTGCGGAGTTTCAACTGGATAACCCGGGAATCTTCTATCAGTTCAAGTTAAGAAAAAATGAATCAGAGCCATTTTTCGCCCTGGTGACAAAGCACTCAAGGGCGTTGGAGAGTCTTAAAAGCGGTGACCTTGTGCCCATGATTTTCCATTACCAGGACAAGACCATTCCCGCAGTTCGTAAACCTACCCGCATCAAATATATTCTCGACGGTACACCCATCGGATTTAAAGATCACGTCATGATCGGCCTGGACATTGAAAAGGTTGGCGAGTAATTGAAATGATTGCTTTTTTTTGTTGATATCCATCCGCAGTTTTTCCAGCTGATCCACCCAGAGCAACGAGAGGGGCGGCAGATTAAAAAAGCTTAAAGAAAGGGCTGTGGCTGGTATATTTACGATTAGATAATCCCAGCCCATGTGTTTTTTTTAATGTAAAAACGCCTGGGCGAACACTAATTAATGTCTGCCTGGTGCGATTTTTCATTATCTCCGTTGACGGGACTATACTCTGATGATATGGGAGGGACAACTATTTTGTTTAAGTTTAATTGGTTGATTAAAATAACCCATGAAATGCATTGCAAAATTTAATAACGTTGTTAACACCCTTGAGCAGATCTACGCCCTGTTTGACACGGCTATGACTGCATTTCCATTTGCCTGCGCAAAACAGTGTGCAGACTGCTGTACCTGTAATGTCACCGCCACAGGTCTTGAAATTGCCTATATACAAGACCGGCTGGATGACAGGGCACTGGACGATATCCGTGTGCGGCTGGACCGTGCCGGGCAAAGCCTTCGGTACCGGCCTCTTCAGACCACCAACGGGTTTGCTCTGGCCTGCATGGAGGGTCGTGATGCAGATGAGGAAGAAAACGATCCGTCCTGGGGAACTTGTCCTTTGCTTGAAGATGGGATTTGCACCATCTATCCTGTCCGGCCCCTGGGGTGCCGGGTAATGATGTCCACAACCCCTTGCCGGCAGACAGGGCGGGCTGATATGCCTTTTCTTGCATTAACCATAACAACTGTTTTCATGCAGTTTGTGGAGCACCTGGATGCAGGTGGTGTATACGGCAGCTTCCTTGACCTGCTGGAACATGCAGGGAATAATGCCTTGGGTTGTAACGGATTGCCGGGGAAAGACAACATTTCCGGCATTGTACAAAATTTAAAGATTCCTGCGCTTATGATTCCACCTGAACATGTCGAAAAGACCCGAAGCCTTGTTCAGTCTCTTGGGAGTATGATTCGGAAAAATGAAGACAGGGCCATGTAACGTGCCTGCAGTTTAATGTCAATTTCGAATGGCTCATGCGGATTATAATCCTTCCTTCTCATGGAAGACAAAATACTCACCTTGAAGGCTATAAATTCCCCAAAAAAAACAAAAATCACTCCGCAGCATCTTTCCAAATGTTGATTTCCGCTATTCAGAACCTATTCGATTCAATCCTGTGAATGTTTTAGCTAAAAATCAGTCTTTGGTAGCTTCGTCGGTAGACGAGTGCCAAACGACTATGTTCCGGCCCTGTTTTTTTGCTTCATACAGCATCTTATCGGCACATTTGAGTAAATCGCTCTGGGATCGTCCTGCTTTAGGCACTTGGGTAGCGCCGCCCGCGCTCACCGTCACATATTTACACACACTTGAATACGAATGAGGGATGCATAACTTTTCAATACTTGACCGTATCTTGTCGGTTAATGCCAACGCACCTTCGGCATCCGTTCCAGGCAAAAGCAAAACGAATTCCTCGCCCCCATAGCGGGCGACTGTGTCACAGGACCTTTTCGCGTTGTCAAATAGTATGGTAGCCACTGCTCTCAAAGCGTCATCGCCGGCGCTATGCCCGTAATTGTCATTAAACAACTTAAAGAAATCGACATCCAACATGGCCAGGGAAAACGGATCACAGGTCCGCATGCATCTGTTCCATTCCACATTCAGGGTATCTTCGAAGCTCCGCCTGTTGGGTATTTTCGTCAAGCCATCCAGCTTAGCCATCTCTTCCAGAAGTTTTTGATGCAGGACAAAAGTAAGGATATTTTTCACACGGGTTTTGACAATCGGTGGATGAAAGGGTTTGCTGATATAGTCCAGGGCGCCGAGCAACAAGCCCTTTTCTTCACTTTCCAGAGAGTCCAGGGTCGTGACGAAGACAATGGGAATGTCTTTTGTCCATTCTTGCGACTTGAGTCGACGGCAAACCTCATAACCGTCCATTTCGGGCATATTGACATCAAGCAGAATCAGGTCCGGAGATTCGGTTTTAACCCGCTCAAGGGCCTGGGTGCCGCTTTTGGCCGGCAGAACATGATAATCTGCCTTAAGTAGATCATTCAGTGCGATAAGGTTGACCCGTTCGTCATCGACAATCAATATGGTTTGCTTTTTTTTATCGGATGCCATCTTTATGAATTTCCTGCTACAATGCCCGTCAACTTCTTCAGGCTGGTCAACGCCTTATCGAATTCAAAATTTTCTAGATGGGTTCTAACTTCAGACACTGTAACACCTCCACCGGCCTGTATTAACGAATCATTTATATCATCCAGATAATCCTCTGCTTCGAAAGTGCCCTCCTGGATGAGTGCGGTCAATCTTGTCAGGCTCTCCATCAGCTTTTCCCGATCCATGGATTCCCCTATAGCTTCAGGCTGGGGCAGATCTTTAATAAAGGATTCAAGTTCCTTCACCACAACAGCCAATGCCCTCTCAAATTCGGAAAATATGTTTGAAGATATGGATATGCCATTTTCACGCAAGTCCATTTCAAACTCTTTTGCCGCTTTAAATAAATCTAAAGCACCAATATTCCCGGAAACCCCCTTTATTGAATGGGCTGTCCTGGTCAGCTCCTCGGTCTCGCCGTTTTCCAGACAAGTCTTGATCTGAGGTAGTGCCTCTTTATAATTTGAATGAAAACTTTTTAACAGCCTTATATAGACCTGGGTATTTCCGCCAACATGATAAAGCCCCTGCTTAACATCCACACCGGGTATTGCCGGAATATCGATATTTATCTCTTCCCCTGGCTCGTCAGTATCCGCCAATGACGTTCCACCGCGGTCGCCAGGCTTGATCCAGCGCAGCAGAGCTGCAAAAAGATTTTCAGAGTGTATTGGTTTTGTCAAATGGTCGTTCATACCCGCTTCTAGGCTTTTCTCGCGGTCTCCGGACATGGCGTGGGCGGTCATAGCCAAAATAGGCAGGTCTTTGAAGCGCTCATCCTTCCGGATCATTCGGGTTGCCATAATGCCGTCCACTACAGGCATCTGGATATCCATAAGAACAAGATCGAACGTCTCCGATTTTACTATGTTAACGCCTTCTTCGCCGTTATGTGCCACCGTTACGTTCATACCGGCTTGTTTGAGGAGTTCGACGGCCACTTCTTGGTTGATGGCATTGTCTTCCACTAACAGAATTCGCGCACCACGTATCGGTGCCAGGTGTGAGGTTTTAAGCCGGCGTCCTTTTTTTGAAATGGCACCTGCCCCTGCCCCTGAATTTTTGAATATTCCGATAATGGTATCAAATAGCTGGGATTGACTGACGGGTTTAATCAGAAAGCCATCCATACCGACATCATCAGCCGCCCGGGACACATCCTCGCGTCGATAGGCCGTCACCATCAGTACGAAGGGAATCTGCCTCAAATCGCTATGCTCTTTTATCTGTTTGGTCGTTTCAATACCATTCAGCCCCGGCATATTCCAATCAATAATGACCAGGTCATAGGAACGCTCCTCCTCTGAAGAGGCAATTATTTTTCCCAACGCCTCTTTGCCGTCAGATGCCGTATCCACATCAAAGGAAAAGGAGTCCAGAACGCAAAACAAAAACTGGCGGGCCGTCGGATTGTCGTCAACAACCAGCACACGCATTCCCTGGAACGTTTTGACAAGCTCCAGGGTCGATGATGATAACGTGTCCTCCGTGCTCAGTTCGCAGCAGATAGTAAAATGAAAGGAACTGCCTTTCCCTTTCTCGCTCTCTACCCAGATTTTTCCTTCCATTATTTCCACAATACGCTTGCAGATGGTCAGGCCCAGGCCGGTCCCTCCATATTTTCTGCTAACCGAACCATCCGCCTGGGTGAAGGGCTGGAACAATAATCCGATTTCATCCTGGGTCATGCCGATACCGGTATCACGAACGGTAAAATGAAGATGTACTCGACCATCCTCTTGACGATCAACAGCGATCAGTATGGCGATCTCGCCCTGATCCGTAAATTTAACGGCATTGTTGGTCAGGTTGGTGATCACCTGTCCAAGACGAAGAGGGTCGCCGATTAGATTCTGCGGCACATCCGGGGCGGTTGAAAAAACGACCTCCAGCGCCTTCTCTTCCGCCGCCTGCATAACAAGGGTGGCAACGCCATCCAGCACGTTGTCTAAGCGGAAATCGATATTTTCTATCTCCAGCTTACCAGCCTCTATCTTGGAGTAGTCAAGGATATCATTGATAATACCCAAAAGATTCTGGGTTGAAGCCAGGATTTTATTGAGATAGTTTCGCTGTACAGGATTGAGGTCTGTATTGAGGGCCAGATGCGTCATGCCAGTGATGGCGTTCATGGGTGTCCGTATTTCATGGGACATATTGGCCAGGAATTCACTTTTGGCATGGGTGGCTTGTTCGGCTTCTTCTTTGGCCGACTTCAACGCCTCATTGGTATTGAGCAATTCCGATGTCCGTTGGACCACCTTCTGTTCTAATGTTTTTGAATATTCCTCAATTTGTTGTTGGGCTTGTCGAAGTTTCGCTGTTCTATCTTCAATTTTTTTTGCCAATGCTTGTTCTTTTTGTGCCATTTGCAGGTAGCGAACTTTTCTAATTTCATCTTCAATGGTTTTCTTTGAAGGGAAAATTTTCAACTCTGCATATGGTTTATCATGGTCATAATAGCAAATGACATCTGCCCAGCATCGGATGTTAAAGGCATGACTAAATATTCCAATAATCTTTCCCTGTAAAAAAGGGCATCCCCAGCGTTCTTCAGCAGGAAGATCCCTTTGCATGCTTATTTCCCATGAATTACGTACTATCACCGTCGCTTTTTTGTCTTCAGTATTAAACTCGGGCATTTCAAAAACACCCCACCCTGCGGTTGAAACTGCTTGTCCCCAAGCCAAAAAACCAGTTCTAAAAGTGTTCCCCAGAGTTGAGACCATTGTGTGATAATCTTCATCGGTGCCAAGACTTGATGAATAAGCTATAAGCAACTGAAATAAATCAGGTCCAACTTCTTTAGCGAGCGGCAATAACATTCGCGCCAGAGAAGGGTCTGTCCAGAAAAGAGCCGAATCTATCCCGAAAAAAGACAAATTACCATTTTTCAGATCCCAAACAATTGAGGCGTCATTTAACTGGACTTCAATTCTGTTGTCATATTGAGATGGTTTGATTACAAAATTTGATTGCTGTTCTTCTTTGGCCATATTTACATCCCCAACAGCCTGATTTGAGTCTTTATTATATTTCATATTTCGTCAAAGAATAGCAGTTATATAATCATTTAACAATGATTCCTCTCCTTAAGCTTCTAAACTTCCTTCGTTAAAATTAGGGGGGCTGAAATGTGTGCAATGATGGTATGATTGAACTCTTTTTCTAAAATTATCCGGCCACCATATATTGTGCCTGCTTTGAGAAGCCAAAATTCAATTTAATTGGGGATGACTTGTTTTTTATTTCCAGGATAGGGTTAAAAAAAAATTTAAGTTTTTATCATAAGATAGCACAAGGGGGTTGAATAATACCAACATTGAAGGCGCATATGTTTATGACAATCGTTAATGAGTTGTTTTTTACATGTGATTCCCCTAAACTATGAAGACTCCTCAACTTGACTTCACCCGTAAGAATGGGTTAAATGCATGCCTGCATTTAAAATATATAGCACCAACCTATTATAGAATAAGGAACAACCATGACGAAAAACGTGGTAGAAAAAATTGACGATTTGGTGAAAATCAAGACCATTCTGGTCAGCGTATCCGATAAAAGCGGGCTTGCGACATTCATTCCGGGGTTGCTTGGGATCAATCCGGATATCACCATTTTATCCACCGGCGGAACCTATTCCAAAATAAAAGAGATTCTTGGGCCTGATTCAGAAAACAGCCTTAAACAGGTCTCTGATTATACCGGTCAGCCTGAAACCCAGGGGGGGCTTGTTAAGACCCTTGATTTTAAAATTTATTTGGGTCTTTTGACTGAAACTTATAATCCTGCCCACCAGGATGACCTGAAAAGAACCCATGCGCTACCTATCGATATGGTTGTGGTCAATCTCTATCCATTTGCCCAGACCATTGCCAAGGATAATATTCTCGTGGAAAACGCCCGGGGTAATATTGATATTGGCGGGCCGACCATGATCCGGGCCGCTGCTAAAAATTTTATCCGGGTGGCCTCGGTGGTGGATCCCAAATCCTATGACGGTATTCTGGCTCTTCTTAAAACAAAGGACGGGGCTTTGGGGCTAAATGACCGGTATTCACTTGCATCAAAGGCATTTGAGCATACCGCGCAGTATGACCGGGCCATTGCCGATTATCTGACCGGGCTTTCAAAAAAAGACGTTCAATCGTGTTATAAAACAGGGGAGTAAATATGAGCACAGATCTTAAAAAGATGTACAAAACCATAATGGATGACCATTTTACCCCGGCCATGGAAATTTCCTTTGTGAATGGCGATAGCCGGCAGACCCTGTTTTATGAAAAGGTTTCCTGGATTATTGATGGGGTTCAAAAGGGCCTTCGTTACGGGGAGAATCCAGGTCAGGAAGCCGCATTATACCGGCTGGTCAATGGAAATTTGGCACTGGGAGATGCAAAAACCATCGTGCCGGGCAAACATCTTGTGTCCGATATTGAACTGCTGCAGTCCGGCAAACACCCGGGCAAAACCAATCTGACCGATGCAGACAACTCCTTGAATATTTTACGGTATTTTACGGATAAGCCTTGTGCTGTTATTGTCAAGCACAACAACCCCTGCGGGGCTGCCCGGGCGAATAGCCTGGAACAGGCCTATACCAAAGCTTATATGGCAGACCGTATCGCGGCGTTTGGCGGTTGCATTGCCCTGAACAAGGCCGTGGACAAGGCAACCGCCGAAGGCATTGCCGATCAATATGCTGAAGTGGTAGTGGCCCCGGAGTTTGAGGACGGGGTCATCGATATTCTGGGCCGACGGAAAAATCTGCGGGTGATCCGGATCAACGCCATGGACAAACTGCAATCCTTTATTGGTGAGCGGGTGGTGGATTTCAAAAGTCTTATGGACGGCGGCATTGTGGCCCAGTGGTCCTTTGTGCCCAAAACACTTAAAAAAGAAGACCTTTTTATTGCTTCCACAGAATATAAGGGAACAACGTATAAAGTAGAGCGGGTACCCACGGACCAGGAATACCAGGATATGCTTTTTGGCTGGCTGGTGGAATCCGGTATTACGTCCAATTCCGTAATATATGTCAAGGACAACTGCACCGTAGGTATCGGCACCGGTGAACAGGATCGGGTCGGGGTTGCGGAAATCGCCGTGGACAAGGCCTATCGCAAATTGTGTGACCGGTACTGCTTTGAGCGCTACAATACGTCCTTTGCCGACATGACCGATGAAGATAAAAGAGCCGAGATTGAATCGGATGTGGCCAAACAGAAGGGCGGGCTTATCGGTTCTTCCATGATTTCAGATGCTTTTTTCCCGTTCAGGGACGGCATTGATGTGGGGTTAAGACAGGGGGTAAAAGCCGTTATCCAGCCCGGCGGCTCCATGAATGATTACCAGTCCATTGAAGCTTGTAATGAAAACGATGCCAGTATGGTATATACAGGGCAGCGCAGTTTTAAACACTAAAAGTTAAGATGCGTCTAAATTAAAACCATGAAGGACGTGAAGATTTATTTCCCGGTATATATTCTTCATGTCCTTCATGCTCGTCATGGTAAGGGCCATGGAAACAATAAAATTTACCACATGGCTTGTCTTTTTACCCGTCTTCTTCGTTGCATCAATGGCCACATATTTCAATATGCTCCCACGCCATGTTGGTAAATTTTAAAAGTTCCATGGCCCTAAAATAAAAGTTTCAGCTTGAGTGTATGAATATTGGGCTTAGACAGCAAATAATGTCAACTGACCGCGCCGTGCATCCGCATGCTGGATCGTCACTTGAATCCGGTCTCCTGATTTGAGTTTTAGCCCGGATGCCGGCAGTCTGGATTCAAGCATGAACTCCTTGATAAGAACGTTGTAATGGTCCCTGTATGCATCAAGCACCAGTCCTTCAAAGCTTTCCCCCCTTAAATCCTGCAGGTATTTGATCAGCCAGTAGCGTCTGCGGGCTGCCTGGATGCGTCCTGTATTGGATACAGCCACGGAAATGGCGGCAAGGATATCGTCAAGGTCTTTGGGTGAATAGGGAGTGCCTATACCCAGTATTGCTTTGATTTGGCGCTGGGTAAGCAGGTCATGGTACCGCCTGATGGGGGAGGTGGCCGTAACATAGGCAGGTACGCCAAGGCCTGCATGGGGCTCGGCATGGGTAGTAATAACAGCCCGGCTTAATTGTTTACGCTGGAGGAAATTGGGCATTAATTGAGTTTCAATGCCTTTGAAAATACGTTGTTTGGGCTGTGCCTGGGACCGGAATACCCCAGGCATGTCGTTATTTTTTAAAAATTCAGCCATCAGGGTGTTGGCCAGAATCATCATCTCTGAGACCAGCATCCGCGACGGATTCTCCCGGTCCACTTTTGTATAATGGATCTTTTTGTTTTCATCCAGCCATACATTGACCTCGGGCAGGGTGATCTGAATGGCCCCGGCCTTGAGACGTTTATCCCGCAGTACGGTTGCCATTTTGTAAAGTGTGGTGATGGGGTCGTTTTTACCGTTTACAATATTGGCCTCGGTATAACTCATCTGCTGGTGTACCTTGATCACTGATGGAACGATTTGATAGTCCTGGACTTCAAAAAAGCGGTTCATCTGTACCAGGGTTGAAACCCCTGGCCGCAACTGGCCTTCCTTAAGACTACACAAATCTTCGGACAGGCTGGGGGGAATCATGGGTAATTTGTCGTCGGGCATGTAAATGGACGAGGCTCGCTCCCTGGCAGCCATATCAATGGTGTCCCCCTTGCGAATGCAGGCCCCGACATCAATAATATGAATTCCAAGCCGATAACCGTTTTCCGTTGTTTCAAGGCTGATGGCATCGTCATAATCCTGGGTGGATTGGCCGTCAATGGTAATTAAAGGCAGATTTGTCAGATCCTTGCGTTTGGGATCGTCAAATATCAAGGGGGCGGTTTTGCACAGCTGGTCAGCTGCCTGGCTCACCTTAGCTGAAAATGAAGTGGGAATCCGCAGGTATACCAGATCCAGGTTTTCATCCACATCCCAGATCCCGGCTTTTACAAAAAGTTCAAACAACCGGTCAGGGGAACTTAAACCTGTTTTTTTGATGATTGCCTTTGCTAAAGAGGCTTTTTCAGCATCATTGCCGAAAATATAATAGTCTTTTAAAATTTTTATGAGAACAGGATCCTGCTCTTCACTGACATCATCCTGATCCCGGAGCCGTACTAACCAGGCAGCGCCTTTTGTGATCAGGGCATTCTTTCGTTCTTCTATCCTGATCTGCCGTTTTTTTGCCTCCACCTGCGCTTCTGTGAAAGGCAAAAAAATTACTTTGTTAAATTTAAAATAGAGGCGGTCATTAAAAAAGGCCCGGATAACGGCAGCTTCGTGGTCCGGGTTCAATGGCGGATCAAAACAGAATAAGGTCATGGTGGAAATATCTATTTCCTGGGGGTCATCATGGAGAATTTCCCATAACCCTCTGATATCTATAGACTCTGATAATTTTTTGCGGGTTTCAGTTACCTGTTTGAGGTGAGAAACCAAGGTTGTTTTGGAAAGTTTGGTATCCAGCACGGTCTCGGAAACATGTGCTAGACGTTTTTCGGAAAAGCTGACTTCCCGGTTGTTCTCATTGAGCAGCCGAAGCTTTCCTTTTGCTTGACTTAAAATAACCGCAGATATAATTTTTTGCTGGTCTATATATTCAACAATGTTACCAATATTCATGCAGGGACAATAACAGGAAGGCGTATTAAAGTCAAATCCGGCAAACAAAGACAGCACCTTGAATACACCCTTTTTTTCAAGTAAGATAGCTATTATGGCAAAGAAAAATACCAGGAAAAACAAACAAAAATTAAAGCGTAAAAAAGATCTGCCTAAACTGGCATCGGATAAAGATTTTTTAGATGCGTTTTTAATGGATGGCGAAGAGGCTTTGAAAGAAAAACAGGGAAATTCAAAAAAGCCTGTTGAACCCAGGAAAAATTTAAATAAACATGGCCTTCCCTTTCTGGATGATTATGCAACCTGGATGAATAAAAATATTGATTCCCAGACCCTATCTGATGATAAGACCCCAGAACAGGGGGCGGCAGCGCCTGAACCGGAGGCGGCGTTTTCAACCCTGCTGGAAGCCTCCCTGAAACAAAATCGTCCCCCCCGTCATGCGCCTAAACCCATGCCCTTGAAACGAAGGCTCAAGCGCTATCCGCCACCCGAAGCAGATCTTGACCTCCACGGGTTCACAGCCATCGGAGCCCAGGTCAAAACTCGGACTTTTATTTCAAGTGCCCATGTCCAGGGGGTTTTTACCCTGCGCATTATTGTGGGCAAGGGGCTTCACTCCGAAGATGGCCCTGTGCTTCCCCATGTGGTGGAAGACCTGCTAAAGGAGATGAAAAAGGAAAATATTGTCCTATCCTATGAATGGGAGGGTGGAAAGAGATCAAAATTCGGTGCTGTGCTGGTTTATCTTAAAAGGTTTGATGATTA
>JAQYWJ010000020.1 GCA_030145005.1 Desulfobacter sp.
AAGCAAGGGGCCCATGACTATCTGGTCAAACCCATCAACATGAACACCTTTGCCTCGGCACTGAGAAATGCCCTGGAAATCTGCGCGTTGAGAAATGAAGTCATGACCCTTAAAGGGGTTTCCTTTAACCGGAATCTTAAATATCCGGAACATTTCCAGCACATCATTACCCAAAACCCCACTATGATAGGGCTTTTTCAGTATATTGAGTCCATCTCCAGCAGCCGGGAGCCGGTCCTGATCCTTGGCGAAACCGGTACCGGCAAAGAGCTGATTTCACGCGCCATCCATGATGTATCCGGGCTTGGCGGCCCTTTTGTTACGGTGGATGTGGCAGGACTTGATGACAACCTGTTTTCAGACACGCTTTTCGGTCACAGTAAGGGCGCTTACACCGGGGCGGATAAACATAGAGAGGGGCTGGTGGAAAAGGCGGCGGGCGGATCTTTGTTTTTAGATGAGATCGGGGATCTTTCTGCCGCCTCACAGGTTAAGCTGTTGCGATTAATCCAGGAAGGAATTTTTTACCCTCTGGGATCGGACCGGCCCCAAACCTGCCGGGCACGGATCATATCCGCAACCAATAAATCTCGTAATGCGCTTGCGGCGGTGGACCAGGACCGGTTCAGGTCCGATCTTTTCTTCAGACTTTCCACCCACCTGATCCAGGTTCCCCCGTTACGGGAACGCAAAGAGGACATCCCCTTGATTGCCGACTATCTAAGGGATCAGGCCGCCAAAGCCATGGGCAAACCCGTTGTTAAAACCGGGGAACAGCTTGCAGCCGTTTTGTCGGCCCACCCGTTCCCGGGCAATATCAGGGAGCTGAAAACCTATATCTATGATGCGGTGGCACAAAGCACGGACACAAGCCTTAGTGTTGACACTATCCTGGACCGGCTGGCAGATGTCTCGACCGTCTCCCAATCCCAGGCAGCCAATACCGCCCCCACCCGTGACACCGCCCTGGAAGATTTAATGGGCGGGTTTCCCACCCTGACGGCACTGACCGAATATGCCATTGACCAAGCCCTGGAGCGCACTGATAATAATCAGAGCCAGGCCGCCAGGCTCCTGGGTATTTCCAAGCAGGCGTTAAGCAAGCGATTAAAGAAACGGGACAAAAGTTGACCCTGTGGGTCAATAAAAGTTGACATGGTCAACTATGGTTGACCCAAAAGTTGACACCGCGTCATTCCAATCAAGCTTGCGGTTATGAGGCCGGATTTTATAATTTGACAAATTTTTCTGCAATGCCGCAGATGGGTAACTTTTCGTTCAGATAGAAGTACCGTCCCACGCCTTCCTGATTTTTCAACAATATGAAGCGCCTGGCACACGCCTTGCTCCTATCCCACATATTACGTTTGAAAAACCGCGTGTGAAAATATCATGATTTGCATGCCATTTTAACATTCAAAAGGAGGAAAAGATGAAGTTTAATCGTTTTTGGGCCGCAACGGCAGTCGCCGGACTTTTAATCAGCGGACTTATTTTTACAGGCCCTGCGGCGGCAGGTGAAACGACCATCAAGATCGGCAACATTATTCCTTTATCGGGCCCCTCTGCCTCTGTAGGACAGCAGGGGAAAAATGCAAGGGAGATGGCTGTTGAGGAGATCAACGCCGCCGGCGGCATTAAATCCCTGGGGGGCGCCAAACTTGAAATGCTTTATGCCGATTCCGAATCCAAGCCGGAAAGAGGCGTATCCGAGGCTGAGCGGCTTATTAATACCGAAAAGGTCAACGTACTGACCGGCTGTTGGAACTCTGCGGTGACCTATCCCACCACAGCCGTGGCTGAACGATATGGGGTGCCTTTTATTGTGCCGGTCTCCGTATCCGACAAAATCACCGAGCAGGGGTTTAAAAACGTATTCCGGATTGCTGCCAAGGACTCCTGGTGGACCCGGGATCAGTTCGCATTTTTAAAGGATATGCAGACTGAATTCAACACACCCGTTAAAAAACTTGCCTTTGTTTATGAAAACGGTGACTGGGGAAAAGGCATGGCAGGCCAGTGGAAAATGCTGGCCGAGAAAGACGGATATGAGGTGGTACTGGACGAACCCTATCCCTCCACCGCCACTGACCTGAGCCCTGTGGTTCAAAAGATCAGACGGTCCCGAGCGGATGTTCTTCTACTGGTTTCCAATGCTGCGGACGCCATTCTTCTGACCAATACACTGGCTGAGTACAAGGTACGCTTAAAAGCCATTGTGGCGACCGGCGGCGGACATGCTGATCCCTTCTTTATCAAGGCCGTGGGTAAAAATGCCCGGTACCTTTTTGATATTGTGGAGTGGGAAGCCGACATCAACAAGCCCGGTGCCAAAGAGACCAATGCAAAATACAAGGCCAAATACGGCTATAACCTCACCGGAGAGGCTGTGGATGCCTATGTCTCCATGTACGTGATCAAAGATGCCCTGGAACGCGCAGCAAGCTTCGACAAAGACGCCATCCGCAAGGCCCTGGCCGAAACCAACCTCACCTCAGGTCCCGGCATGATCGTAGGCTATGATGCCGTCCAGTTTGACAACAGCGGCCAGAATTCCCATGCATCACCGGTCATTGTACAGATTAATGATGCCGGCAACGGCCTTGAAAGAATTACCGTATGGCCCAAAAGCGCCAGACGCGCCGGATACACCCCTGTTTTTCCGAAACCGTAAAAACGCCCATCCCAATGCCCCGCTTTGAAAAGGCAAACACCTTTTCAAAGCGGAACATAACCGTCCGGAGAAAAGAATGATCTATTTAATTGAAGATACAATCAACGGCATCCTTATGGGCTCGATTTACGGGCTGACCGCCCTTGGATTGACCATCATTTTCGGGGTACTCAAGGTGGTCAACTTTGCCCACGGCACCCTTTTGATGGTCAGTATGTACGCTGCATACTGGACTGTTTCCCTGTCAGGGCTTCACCCCTACCTTGCCCTGGTTATAGTTGTTCCGGTCATGTATGTGTTTGGATACTATCTGCAGGATATTGTGATAAAGCCCATTTTCAAGGCGGAAAAGGATGTCCGGGAACCCAGCACGGTGATTATCGTCACCACCGGGGTGTGGTATGTGCTGGACAACCTGACCCTGATGGTTTTTGGACCCCAGTACCGTTCCCTTCCGGATAACCCGCTCCAGGGAAAAATGATAGAACTCGGGGAGATGTTTATCTCCGTTCCCAAGCTGTGGGGGGCAATTACCGCTGTTGCAACCGCCTATGCCGTATACTACTTTTTTCAGAAAACAAGGACAGGCCGTGCCATCAGGGCATGCAGCCTTGACCGCGATGCGGCCAGTCTGTCCGGCATTAACCAGTACAAAATATACAACATGGCCTTTGGTCTTGGTACGGCAGTGACCGGCATTGCGGCCGTCACCCTGGTTCCCTTTTACAACACCTTTCCTTCCGTGGGCGTTCTGTTTGATATTAAAGGCTTTATTATTGTGGTGCTAGGCGGGCTCGGCTCCATTCCCGGGGCCATCATCGGCGGAATCATTGTCGGGATCATCGAATCCGTGGGTCCCCAGTTCATGACCGCCACATGGACAGAGGCCATTGTATACGGTCTGTTTCTTCTGGTCCTTTTTGTTAAACCCTCAGGATTGTTCGGAGTAAAATATGACTGGTAAACCCATAACAGGCACAGGGGACAACAACACCCCTTACGAGACGGACGACGCCTTTCTTGACAGGTCTGCCCTGGCCCGCCAGGTGGTCAAGGATACCATTAACAAGGTACTGCTCGGGGCGGTGCTGATCCTGGTGCTGGCATTGCCGGCAGTCATCACCAGTCCCACCTGGCTGCATATCATTGTTTTGATATTTTTTTACGCCTATCTAACCACCTCCTGGAATATGGTGGGCGGATTTGCAGGCGTGCTGCCTTTGGGGCATGCCGTATTTTTGGGCATCGGCGCATATACCTCAACGGTGCTTTCCCTCCAGTACGGAATCAGTCCCTGGCTCGGTATGTTCGTTGGCGGTATTTTAGCGGTTGCCGCCGGCATGGTCATCGGGCTTCCCACCTTGAAAATGCGCGGGGCCTATTTTGCCCTGGCAACCATAGCCTTTGCCGAAGGCGTACGCGTTATGGTTGAGAACATAGAATATCTGGGGCCGTTCAAACTCAATGGTCCCCGGGGGTTGCAGATTCCACCCTTGAATATTGGTTGGGGTGATTTTATGTTTTCATCCAAGGTGCCGTATTACTACATTATCCTGGTCATGCTGCTGATTATTCTGTTCCTGACTTGGGCTGTTTCCAGATCCAAGCTGGGATATTACCTGACTGCCGGCGGAGAGGAGCCGGAGGCGGCCCAGGCCCTTGGCGTCAATGTTTCCCGGGCCAAGGTGATTGCCATGGCTTTAAGCTGCTTTTTCACAGCCCTGGCAGGAACTTTCTACGCTCAGTTCTCTTTGTTTATTCACCCTAAAAGTACCATTTCCCTTGATATATCCTTTGAGATTGCCTTTATCGCTTTGATCGGCGGCAGAGGATCCATTGCAGGGCCTGTTTTGGGGGCACTGCTTCTTCGACCGGTCAGTGACCTGTCAAGAATTTATTTTGGAGATATTCTGCCCGGGATGCATCTGGTGATATACGGTGTTGTGCTCATTCTTGTGATGATCTATCAACCCCGGGGGCTGCAGGAACCCTTGACCCGGATATACGACAGGGTGGTAAATCGTATGGCCGCCGGCTTTATCAAAGGAGGGGATAAATGAATCTTCTTGAACTAAAGGATGTGACCAAGCAGTTTGGCGGCCTTACGGCGGTGGACAGGTTGAGTCTGTCCATGGGAAAAGGCGAAATTCTCGGGGTTATTGGTCCCAACGGCGCAGGAAAGTCCACGGCATTTAACTGCATTGCAGGGGTGTTTCCCCCCACAAAAGGTGAGGTGGTTTTTGACGGGCAGGTGATCAATGGGCAAAAACCCTGGGATTTGTGCAAAAAAGGGATCGCCCGTACATTTCAGATCGTTAAACCCTTTGCGTCTAAAAGCGTACTTTATAATGTTACGGTGGGGGCCTTTGCCACTACGTCCGGCAGGGCCGAAGCTGAGGCCAAGGCCATTGAAGTGCTGAAATTGCTCAATTTTGACGATAAAAAGGATACCAAATCATCGGATTTGACAATTGCGGACAGAAAACGCCTGGAGATTGCCAGGGCCCTGGCCACAGAGCCAAGACTTCTGCTGTTGGATGAGGTGATGGCAGGCCTGCGGCCGGCTGAGGTGGATGAAATGGTGGAAATTATAAGATTTCTGCGTGAGCAGGGCATCACCATTCTGGTAATTGAACATATCATGCGGGCCATCATGGCGTTATCCGACCGTATTGTTGTCATTCATTTCGGGAAAAAAATCGCAGAGGGAACACCCGAAAAGGTGGCGTCCGACGAAAACGTGATCAAAGCATATCTGGGAGATGAATATGGGGTTTCTTGAGGTAAATAATATTGATGTCAGCTATGGGGATGTCCAGGTCATTTTTGACCTGTCCATGCACATTGAAGAAGGTGAAGTGGTGTCCATCATCGGCGGAAACGGCGCCGGGAAATCCACATTGCTTCGCACCATATCAGGGCTGATGAAACCGTCTTCCGGCCGAATCACCTTTAAGGGCAGTTCCATGCATACCCTGCCCCCCGAAGAGATTGTCAATCATGGTATTGTCCATGTCCCGGAGGGGCGCAGGCTTTTCTCTCTGATGACCATAAAAGACAACCTCATTGTGGGTGCCTATAATAAGGAAGCAGACAAGTACAAAGAACAGACCCTGGCTCAGGTATATGAAATGCTGCCACGATTGAAAGAGCGGGAAAATCAAACCGCCCTGACCATGTCCGGTGGGGAGCAGCAGATGGTGGCCATTGGCCGGGGACTTATGGCCAGGCCCAAAATCCTGATGCTGGATGAACCTTCCCTTGGACTGGCCCCTGTTTTGGTTAACAGCATTTTTGAGACCATCCGGAAAATCGCCGACCAGGGCACCACCGTGCTGCTGGTTGAACAGGATGTAAACCATTCACTGCGCTTATCAGACCGGGGCTATGTGCTGGAACACGGCAGAATTGCCCTGGAGGGCAGGGCGGATGAACTTTTAGGTAATCCCCACATTAAAGAGGCTTATTTGGGGATATAGCCGTGACTTTTTCTCAGGCCCCCTTTTTGGGGGCTTTCTGAGCCCACCCCTCCACAACATAAATAGGGGACAGACCACGTTTTATCAATTTTTTGTCCTCGGTCTGCCGGCTTTACCCGGAAAAGCACGCCTGCCCAGCATTATGCTGATTTCATCCTGAAATCGTTTGGCTCCCAATGCAAAATTTCCATTCGTGGCTTTTCTGATTTGATCTATCTCACATCCTTTCTGGCTGGAGAATAGCCTAATGCAGTTGCTGACCTCTGTTCCCACAGGTCCGGTCAATATTCTGTACCTATACTTTGGTACCCAAACAATGTGGTATTGGCAATGCCATATCGTTTGTGATAGTTTTCGAAATCGATTCATTTATTACTCCTTGATCTTCGTTGTGGGAACAACTTGATCATTGAGTAATATTGAGTCGTACAGATGGCAAAGCCACTGCACTCTGACCTAGCCCATAGGGCCAGGGTTTCTACGTCAGACTAAGCAGTTTGTTCGGGCACACTCTATGAAGCAGGAATTTCTCATCATTCACACCCAATAGGTAAGAATGAGTAAGAAGAAAGGAACAGAAAGCACCCCATGTACTGCACTCATTTCAACCTGAAAAAAAAACCCTTCCAGCTCAGCGCGGATAACAGCTTTTTGTGGTTAGGCAACACCCACGCCAGGGCTTTAGACCTGCTTAAAAGCGGCATTGACGGCTCCCAGCGGCTGATGGTCCTCACCGGAGACATCGGTACGGGCAAGACTACTCTGATCCATGAACTGCGCCATTGCCTGCCCCAAACGACCGCAGTCGCCCATATCACCGATCCGAGCATTGAACGCCACTATCTGTTTCTTGCCATTGCCCAGGGCCTGGGATTTGATGGACTTTATGGGGAAGGAGAAAAATTTGCCCCGGTACTGTGGGCTTTTTTAAAGCGTCGGCGCCAGGCCCAAAAAAAATGCCTGATCATTATTGACGAGGCCCACCTGATTCCGGAGCAATTCCTGGCCCTGCTTTCCTCCTGGGCCAAATTTGCGCCGGACAATACCCTCACCCTAATCCTTGCCGGTCAGTTGGAGCTTCACCAAGTCATGGAAAAAACCCTGGGACTTTCATGGGAAAAGCAGGTGGATGTCCCTGCCATGCTCTCCCCCCTGGAAGAAAAACAGACCCGGGACTATATCAACCGGCGCCTTGAGCTGGCTGGTGCAACACACAGAATTTTTATCCCCGAAGCTGTCCGGGAAGTACACAGGTATACCAAGGGCATCCCCCGGCGCATCAACATCGCCTGCGACCAAGCCATGATCGCCGCCTACACAAAAGATATGCAAACCGTTGATGCCCAGACCTTCCAGGAAGCCGTGGGCATTCTGAAACTCCCCCAGGTGCCGGCGGCTGTCTCCCAGCCGGTGCCGGCGCCCCAAACGCATCCAGCCGACCCAAGGCCCCGACGTCCGGCAAGTATCCTGTCTACCCTGGCCGCAGCCTTTCTCCTGGCCGTTATCGCCTATACCTTCTATCCCCGAATACTTTCCGTTCCGGATCAAATACCGCTTCCCCCAAGCAAAACACCGGCAACGCAAAAGGGCCCGGTTATTGTGCCGGCCATGACCGTTCCGAGCACTGCGGCTACGGAAGCCCATGGGGACCTGCCCGAGTCCGCCGCCCGGCTGGAAGCGTTTCCGGTAGAACCCCAAGCCCCGCCCCTGGAACTCGATCAAGTACCGCAGGCGCCTTCTGAACAAACCGCTGCCGAACCCGACAGGACCGCCGATATGGATGAGTTCATCAAAGAGGTCTTCATTAAGGTCTTCATTATGGACAAGGCCGATTCTATAACCCGGGTCCTGGGCCCGTCCCCCCGGCCATCGGCCCATAAAGCACCGGCACCTGAAACGCCTGCACCTGCCGTGCCGCCGGCATCCCGTAACCAAGACCCTGAACCCGCCTATGACCCCACCCCGGCCACATCCGCACAGCCGGACCCGGATGCCGTCATCGACTGGCTTATAAGAAAAAAATCCCGCTGATTCCCCTTCAAGGGTCTGGAAAAAAATATCCGGCACAACAGGCGGTGACTACCGCAATATATAGTGAGTATGAAAGATAAATATAAATTTGACTAATCAGTAAAAAGTTGACCAGACCGGCTTAATAGTGCAATTTTTTTGTGTTGCACTCTTTTGTATCAAGCGTGCGGCTTCTTGACACAGGTCGTATTTCCCGGGTATTAGAAGTGTTCTTTTATTAACCCCAAACGGTTCAGGAAGTCTGGTAATGGCATATAAGATAGCAGTGAACGGATATGGAAGGATCGGACGTTGCGTAGTGCGTGCCCTTTACGAGTCCAGGGCATACAGAGAAAAGCTTTGCCTTGTGGCCATTAATGAGGCCTGGCATCCGGATACGGTGTTTCATCTGACCCGGTTTGATTCCACCCATGGACGGTTTCCAGGGGATGTAAGGAAAACCGCCCGGGGTATGGCCATTGAAAACGATGAGATCTGTCTGCTTCAGGAAAAAAATATTGGGAACCTGCCCTGGAAGGACCTTGAGGTCGACGCAGTTCTGGACTGCACCGGTATTTTTAATGACAGACAGGCCGCCAAACTGCATATTCTATCCGGTGCCGCAAAGGTTATTTATTCCCATCCCGGTAAAGATAAAATGGATGCCACCATTGTATACGGGGTGAATCACAATAGCCTGAAAGCCGGAGATGCTGTTATTTCCAATGCCTCCTGCACCTCTAACTGCCTGATTCCCATTTTAAGTGTCATTGACGCAGTGCTTGGCATTGACAGCGGCTCAATCACCACCATTCATTCTGCCATGAACGACCAGCCTGTGATTGACGCATATAATACGGATCTGCGAAAAACAAGGTCTGCCCTGCAGTCCATTATTCCGGTGACCACGTCCCTTGCAAAGGGGATCGGCAGGATTCTGCCCCATCTGGATAACAAATTTGAAACCCTGGCCATCCGGGTCCCTACCACCAATGTTTCCATCATGGACATTGCCCTTGTGGTGGCGGCGGATACAGATGCGGATCAGATCAATGATCTGCTTACCCGGGCCGCAGAATCAGATTTAAAAGGAATTTTAGGGGTGAATGATGAACAGCTGGTGTCCTGTGATTTTAACCATGATCCCAGGTCCGCCATTGTTGATCTGCCCCAGACCCGGGTATCGGGATCTCGGCTTGTAAAAATTCAGGCATGGTTTGACAATGAGTGGGGGTATTCCAACAGGATGCTTGACACCACAATTGCCGCCCTTGATAAATAGTGTTTGAACGGCTCGTTAGAGGAGCGCATGCTCACAAAGTCACCCATCTGCGGCGTTGCATCCGGGTAACTTTTTATCCAAACACGGGTTTCCGTTTAGACATTAATGAGGTAATATTATGTAATTTAAAGGTCTGAATGCAACTCAAACCCTAAAGTGAAAGGAGTTTGGCCATGGCGTTGGATCCAATCAAACATGCGGATTGGGAAATTGCAGAAGATGCAGAAAAAGAGATGCTCACCATTTATAAAATCGGTGAAAAACTCGGATTGACCAAAGAAGAACTGCTGCCCCATGGGCATTACATTGGTAAAATTGATTTCATGAAAGTACTTGACCGTCTTAAAGATAAGCCCAACGGAAAGTATATTGATGTCACCGCCATTACCCCCACCCCGCTTGGCGAAGGCAAGTCCACCTCTGCCATAGGCCTGGTGCAGGGCCTCGGAAAACTCGGAAAAAGTGCTTCTGCTGCCATTCGTCAGCCTTCAGGCGGCCCGACCATGAACATCAAGGGGTCTGCCGCAGGCGGCGGTTTGGCCCAATGCATTCCTTTGACCCCCTTCTCTTTAGGGTTTACCGGCGACATCAACGCCATCATGAACGCCCACAATCTGGCCATGGTTGCCCTGACCTCTCGTTTACAGCATGAAAGAAACTATACGGACGAGCAGCTGGAACGTCTCTCCGGCATGAAGAGAATCGATATTGATCCCACCAACATTGAAATGGGCTGGGTCATGGATTTCTGCAGCCAGGCCCTGCGTAACATCATCATCGGTATTGACGGCGTAAACGGCAAGTTTGACGGTTTCATGATGAAATCCAAATTCGGTATTGCCGTGTCTTCAGAAGTTATGGCCATTTTGTCCCTGGCCACTGACCTTAAAGATCTGCGTGAAAGAATGGGTAAAATCGTTGTGGCATACACCAAAAAAGGTGCACCTGTTACCACCGAAGACTTAAAGGTTGCCGGTGCCATGACCGCCTGGATGGTTGATGCCATGAAACCTTCTTTGATGCAAACCCTGGAAGGCCAGCCTGTTATCGTTCATGCAGCTCCTTTCGCCAACATCGCCATTGGCCAGAGCTCCATCATTGCTGACAAAATCGGTTTGAAACTGGCTGACTACCACGTGACCGAATCAGGCTTTGGCGCCGGCATTGGTTTTGAAAAATTTTGGAACCTGAAATGCCGCTACTCCGGGCTGAAACCTGACTGTGCTGTTGTTGTTGCAACGATCCGTGCCTTGAAGTGCCACGGCGGCGCACCTGTGCCCGTTCCGGGGAAGCCCATGCCCGAAGCGTACAACACTGAAAATGTTGAATGGGTTGAAAAAGGATGCGTCAATCTCATCCATCACATCCGCAACGTGCGTAAAGCCGGTATATCTCCGGTTGTTTGCATCAATGCCTTTTATACTGACACTGACGCTGAAATCGCTAAGGTTCGTGAGTTGGTCGAGGCTGAAGGTGAAAGAGTGGCGCTTTCCCGCCACTGGGAAAAAGGCGGCGATGGTGCCATTGAATTTGCCCGCGCCGTTGTGGATGCATGTGAGGAAAAAACGGAATTCAAGTTTCTCTACATGCTGGATATGCCGCTTAAACAAAGAATCGAACTCATTGCCAAAGAAGTTTACGGTGCCGCCGGTGTTGATTATTCTCCTGTTGCCGACAGGAAACTGGCTCAACTCCAGGCCGATCCGGACGTTTCTAAGATGGGTGTGTGCATGGTGAAAACGCACCTGTCTTTGTCTGACAACTCTGCGCTTAAGGGTGTGCCTACAGATTGGAGACTGGCCATCCGTGAAGTCCTGATTTACAGGGGTGCGGGTTTCATCGTTCCTGTTGCCGGCGATATTTCACTGATGCCGGGTACCTGTTCCAACCCGGCTTTTAAACGCATTGATGTTGATGTTGAAACCGGTAAGGTTCAGGGCATATTCTAAGGGGCCATGGAAAAAATAAAATCTACCATATGGTTTGCCTTTTTACCCGTCTTCTTCGTTGCATCAATGGGCACATATTTCAATCAAGATTTAACCAATCCGGCAAAGGGAACGGCGCTGTCCGGTTTTTTCTGCTTTGCCGGATCCTATCAGGAGAAATGGTATGACCGCAAAAATCATTAGCGGAGCCGAGATAAGAAAGACTATTCTGGCTGAAATTAAGGCAGATGTTGAAAATATGAAGGCCAAACATGGCAAAGTGCCGGGTCTGGCAACCATTCTTGTGGGCAAAGACCCGGGGTCTGTCAGCTATGTAACCTTGAAAGTAAAAACAGCTTTGTCTGTTGGATTTAATGAAATTCAGGATGATCAGCCCGAAGATATCTGCGAAGCTGATCTGCTGGCTTTAATCGAAAAATACAACAATGATCCCGACATCCACGGCATTCTGGTTCAATTGCCGCTGCCTAAGCATATTGATGAAAAAAAGGTGATTAATGCCATCAATCCGGACAAGGACGTGGATGCATTCCATCCCGTTAATGTCGGCCGTTTGATGATCAACTGTGATGAAGCCAGGTTCCTGCCCTGCACCCCGGCCGGTATCCAGGAGATGATCGTCCGTTCCGGCACGCAAACATGCGGGGCAGAGGTCGTTGTGGTGGGTCGTTCCAATATCGTCGGCAAACCCATTGCCATAATGATGGCCCAAAAAAGTGTTCGTGCCAACGCTACCGTAACCATTGTTCATACAAAGACCAAAGATCTTGCCACCCATTGCAAACGTGCTGATATCCTTGTTGTTGCAGCCGGTGTGCCTGGTCTTGTTAAACCCGAATGGATCAAACCGGGTGCCACTGTTATTGACGTCGGCGTTAATCGTGTGGGTATGAACGAAGCCACCGGCAAAGCCATACTCAAAGGTGACGTGGACTTTGATGCAGCCAAGGAAATTGCAGGAAAAATCACCCCTGTTCCCGGTGGCGTCGGACCCATGACCATTGCCATGCTCATGAAAAATACCCTGAAAGCCGCCCAGTATGCCCTGGGAGATTTATAAAAATTCTGTGACACAAAGGAGGAAAAATGGCCCAAGGAGATGGATTTGTAATGAATGAGGCGCAAACTGATGGATCGACTGCTGAAAGCGTACTGCCCAAGA
The DNA here is from genome assembly GCA_030145005.1 of Desulfobacter sp. Taxonomy (GTDB): domain Bacteria; phylum Desulfobacterota; class Desulfobacteria; order Desulfobacterales; family Desulfobacteraceae; genus Desulfobacter. The sequence continues at coordinate 12,557 of JAQYWJ010000020.1, forward strand.
TAGATTTCTCAAGTTTTATTTTGTCTTTGTATTCATCCGGTCTTGTACAGCTCGGAACAGTGGAGGATCCCTCCACCGGGAAAAAAACAAAAGACCTGGAAATGGCCAAACACACCATTGAGATGATTGCAATGCTCCAGGAGAAAACTTCAGGCAATCTGACCGGGGATGAAGAAAACCTGCTTAAAGCCCTGCTCAGTGAGCTGCGCATGGCCTATGTGGAGGCTAAGGCCTGATGCCGGTGCGGCTTTCTCCTGCTAAAATTAATTTATTTCTTTATGTCACGGGCAGGCGGGCTGATGGTTACCACGAGCTGTTTTCCCTAATGGCCCCGTTGACACTTGCCGACCGTCTGGAAATTGTCCGGTCAGGCAACGGCATCAGGGCGGTGTGCAGCCATCCTGATGTGCCTGAAGATGATACGAACCTGGCATGCAGGGCCGCAGCCCTTTTCAGGTCTGCAATGATTGACAAAAAAGGAGATCCTGTCTTTCATCATCTGACCATTCACATTGAAAAAAAAATCCCCGTATGCGGTGGACTTGGCGGAGGCAGTTCCAATGCCGCCTGTGTGCTGTTGGCCTTGAATGAATATAGCGAAACGCCGTTTTCCACAGATGAACTGATGCGTTTAGGCCTGACCCTGGGTGCAGATGTTCCTTTTTTTATTTCCGGAGCGCCTGCGTTTGCCTCCGGCGTAGGTGAAAAACTTGTCCCGTGTAGGGAGATGCCGGATCTGTCGGTGATTATTGTCAATCCGGGTGTGCCTGCTTCAACAGTAAATGTTTTCAGAAAGTTAGAATTTGGATTGACATTCACCCCTTCATATATTATAAATCCGAGTTCGAATGCACTGCCATTCGGAAAAAAGCTTGATGGCAGGGAAATTTTGCATAACGATCTTGAAGGACCGGCATGCAGTTTATACCCTGAGATCGGTACTGCAAAAAAAGAGATGGCGTTGTTGCTGGGAAGAAATGTGTATATGTCTGGAAGCGGCTCGTCTCTTTTTGCTCTTTACTCGGACCACGGTGTGGCCGAAAGGGACTATGAACAGCTTTTGCAGGCTCGGTCGGAAAATATGAAATTTGTTTTTTTTTCCCGGATCAGGCTTTGGGATGGCTGATATAAAAAAAGTTTTGGGGCGTCGTCAAGTGGTAAGACACAGGGTTTTGATCCCTGCATTCAGAGGTTCGAGTCCTCTCGCCCCAGCCAAAAATTTTAAAGGGCCAGAAATGGTTAGAAAACAAAGAGGTTTATTATGAACGGCCTGTCTATTTTTGCCGGAAACTCCAATGCCCCTCTTGCAGAAAGAATATCGGAATATTTGGCCAAACCTCTGGGGCGATTGAAAGTCAACCGGTTCAGTGACGGGGAAACCCAGGTCGAGATTCATGAGAATGTACGCAGGCGGGAAGTTTATGTCATTCAATCCACGTGCAAGCCTGTGAACGACAATTTGGTGGAACTTCTTCTGCTTGTTGATGCCTTCAGGCGCTCCTCTGCTGCCCGGGTGACCGCTGTAATTCCCTATTTCGGCTATGCCCGCCAGGACAAGAAGGTTGCTCCCCGAGTGCCCATCAGTGCCAAGGTGGTTGCAGAACTGCTTGAAAGGACCGGTGTTGACAGGGTCATCACCATGGACCTGCATGCCGGACAGATTCAGGGGTTTTTCAATGTGCCCGTGGATAACCTTTATGCAGCCCCCATTATTATTGACGATATAAAAACCCGTTTCAGTGATGATATCATTGTCGTTTCTCCGGATGCAGGCGGGGTGGAGCGTGCCAGGGCCTATGCCAAGCGGTTGGATGCCGGCCTTGCCATCGTGGATAAACGCCGCAGCGCACCCAATCAGGCCAAAGCCATGGCCATGATCGGAGATGTGAAGGACAAAATCGCCCTGGTTATTGATGACATGGTGGATACTGCGGGGACTTTGGCCGAGGCTGCCGGCGTTATCAGGGAAAACGGTGCCAAGGAAGTGCATGCCTATTGTACCCATCCGGTATTGTCAGGTCCGGCCATTGACAGAATAACACAATCATCTTTGAGCTCCCTTGTTGCAACGGATACCGTCCCCTTGTCGGAAGAGGCCCGTTCCTGTGGCAAGATAAAGACGCTTTCCGTTGCAAAACTTGTCGGAGAGGCCATTATGCGCAGCTACAGGGGAGATTCTGTAAATTCTTTATTTGTATAAAATAAAAAGATATATTTGATCAACCTGCCTTTTGTGTGAAAGGGCGGGTACGAAAGGTTTAAACATGGAACTTATAGAATTAAGTGTCGCAAAAAGAGAGGCTACCGGCAAGGGTGCTGCCAGAAGATTACGGGCAGATAACGCTATTCCGGGCATTGTATATGGCGCAAAAAAAGAGCCTGTAAAAGTGTCGATTGATGTTACCGCCTTTGATAAGGTGATCCGGGAAAACGGTACCACAGGTCTTTTTTTTGATCTGGGCATTGAAGGGGAGACCGGCAGAAGTGTCATGCTCAAGGATCTTCAGATGGATCCTTTTGGTCTGCGCTATATGCATATTGATTTTCATGAAATTGATATGGATGCAACAGTGTCCGTTGTCGTTCCGGTTGAAACCGAAGGTGTCAGCGCCGGCGTCAAAGACGGCGGAATACTCCAGATTATCCGCCGCGATCTCGAAGTTATTTGCAAACCTAAGGATACCCCTGAAAGTGTTAAACTCGATATTTCAGAACTGGAAATCGGGGATGGTATTCATGTGGCAGATATTGACCTGGGTTCCGAAATTGAGATTCCTTTTGATACCAATTTTACCGTAGTCACCATTGTTCCGCCTGAGAGTGGCGCAGATGAAGAGGGAATTGAAGAAGAAGCTGAAATTGGTGAAGTTGCTGAAGGCGCTGAAGCTGAGGCTGAAGCTGCTGCTGAATAGATACAACGTTTATTCTACGTTGCCGTTTTATTCTTTTTTTATTCTAAGGTGCTTTTTAATTTTAGATTGTTCGTATAAGTCATGGCTGACTCAAAACGATTATTAGCGGGTCTGGGAAATCCTGGAGATCAGTATTCCCGGACCCGTCATAATATTGGCTTTGATGTAGTTGATGCTTTGGCGGATCGGGCCGGGTGCCGTGTGAACAAGGAAAAGTTTAATGCCGCCTACACCGGCGCACGTATGGGGCTCCAGGATATCCTCCTGGTCAAGCCCCTTTCGTATATGAACAGAAGCGGTATTCCCATCCAGAAGCTGGCAGCCTATTTCAAAATCGGTATAGAGGATATCATTGTGGTCCATGATGACATGGACCTTGCCTTTGGAAAGATAAAGATTGTGCAGGGCAGGGGACATGGCGGCCATAAGGGCATCCGTTCAATTATTGATGCCTTTGGCCAAAAGGCATGTGTCCGGGTTCGGGTGGGTATTGGCCGACCCGGAAGTGACAGGTCCGTGACCGGACATGTCCTGGGTAAATATACCCCGGATGAACAGGCCTGCCTGGATCAGGTTATTGATGATGCCTGTGACGCCTGCCTCTCTATCCTGGAAAAAGGGGTGGTCAAGGCCATGAATCTCGTTAATTCCTCCCGGTGAACTACCCAAAGTTAAAGCTTTTGGGCTTCCTGCTTCACAGAGGTTTGCTTGGTTTGCTTAACATCATGGAAGATATTAAGTCTTACATCCTCTCCACAGGCTTGAGATCCCGTAGTCCCTACGGCACTTAAAAAATTTTTTTTGCTTAAGATTCTACGCATCCGGCTTTTTGGATGCAACCCCGATACCTTTTCAAAGAACTACGCGAAGTTTAGCTAAATGAACCAGCTAAAGCAAACTTATATCCCAAATCTAAAGAATTGGGTTTTACGGCCTAAAGGCCAAAGCCATAACAAGTTTTTCTCTGTTGCTCAGACTTAGGGCCATGGGCCTTATCTTTTTCGTTGCATCAATGGGCACACATTTCAATATGCTCCCGTTAATGCGCCTTGAATACGGGTAAAAATCCTTCGCCCTATTTGTAGATTTTAAAATTTCCATGGCCTCATAATCCTTTTTGCACCTGTTGGCTTAGAGTTTACTTTAAAAAATTAATAAGTTGACAATATTGTTTAGATGTGGTTTTCTGCTTGAGAATGGATAACGTGTATCTTTAAAATAATAAGGTAGGCATAAATGGCAAAGCAATCTGGGACAACTAAGGCTAAAGAAACTAGCAAGTCAACCAAAACAGCGTTTTCAACGGGCGACATGGCGGTCTATCCTGCACATGGTGTCGGCTGTATTGAATCCATCGAAAGCCAGGAGATAAATGGGGATACCATGAATTTCTACATGATGAAAATTGTGGAAAACGGTATGACAATCATGATCCCTACATCCAATGTTGAATCCGTGGGTTTGCGGGAAGTCATTCCCGAGACTGAAGTGCCCCAGGTTTACGAGGTTATGCAGAAAAAGGCCCAGGCCAGTGACAATCAGACCTGGAACCGTCGTTACAGAGAGTACATGGACAAGATTAAAACCGGTTCCATCTACGATGTGGCCGAGGTATTCAGGGATCTTTTCCAGCTTAAGCTTGAAAAAGACCTTAGTTTTGGCGAAAGAAAACTTCTTGATACTGCCCAGAATCTTCTGGTCCAGGAACTTTCCATGGCCAAAGATGTTGATGAAGCGCACATGATAAAAGAGATTGAAAATCTGTTCAACTAAACGCCTTAGTTCTTATAACACAAACATTCCGGCAGCTGTTAACCCCTGCCGGTTTTGTATTTTTTCATGCACATAAAGATAGAAATTTCACCGGATCAGGCTGGTGTCAGACTTGACCAGGCTGTTGCTGATTCCCAATCCCGGATATCCCGTTCCAGGGTTGCAAGTCTGATCTCCCAGGGCTTGATTCTGGTGAACCACGGGTGTAAACGCCCCGGTTATAAGGTTAAGCCCAAAGACTTGGTTGAAGGGGATTTCCCTTCATCAGATCAGCAGGATAGAAAACCCATTCGCCCGGAATCAATTCCTTTGAATATCCTTTACGAGGATGACTATATTCTTATGATTGATAAGCCTGCAGGCCTTGTGGTGCATCCCGGGGCGGGGAATGATTCCGGTACCCTGGTCAACGGCTTGCTTGCACACTATCCAGGCTTCAGCGAACAAGGCTGGGACAGGGAACGACCAGGCATTGTTCACCGCCTGGATAAAGATACCTCCGGGGTGATGGTCATTGCCAAGACCCTGAAATCCCTTGAATTTCTCCAAAAAGAATTTAAGCAAAGGCGGGTGGAAAAGCATTACCTGGCCCTGGCCCGGGGAAAAAATATCCCGGATGCAGGGGTGATTGAGCGTCCCATTGGCCGGCACCCTTACCATCGCAAACGCATGGCCGTCCTGGATGAGAACGGCAGATACGCAAAAACCCGGTTCAACGTAATAAAACGTTTTAGTTCTGGGTGTCTTATGGATATCCGGCTTTACACCGGCAGAACCCATCAAATTCGCGTCCATTTTTATGACCAGGGCATGCCCCTTTTCGGCGATTGCATTTACCAGGAGCGACGGTTTCGGAAAAAAGATCCCATGGTGCCCCGTCAGATGCTTCACTCCTGGACCTTGTCCTTTCGTCATCCCTATTCAGGTTTACGCCTGTATTTTGAAGCCCCCATGCCTAAAGATTTCAAAACTACTTTGCTGCATCTATCCGATGGATCCCAATAGAAATTAAGAATCAAGACTGGTTTAGGAACGGGTCTGAACGGGTCTTAAATAACTTGCCCATTTTGCTATATCCGGGAGCGCGGGTGTCTCACCCGCATGTCCGCAAGTATTGTAAAGATGCGGGCGAGACGCCCGCGCTCCCAGGTTAAGTTTTTTCGGACTCATTCCTTAATCGGCGCTGGGATTCGGTCCAGTCAATGCGGCTTAAAAGCCCCCGGATAATTCTGACATCCCTGGATGACAGGCCCGCATTAGAGAAAATCCTGCGGTAGGTCCGCAGCAGATGATCCGGATTCTGGGGATCAAGATAATCAATATCTAAAAGCGTCTTTCTCATGTGGGCAAACATGGATTCAAGTTCTTCTCCCCGGGCGGGGTCTTTAACCCCGGGATCATGGAAATTTTTTGCAGCCCCGGATTTAAGGGATGCTTCGTAAAGCAGCACTGCCAGGGAGTGGCTCAGATTCATGGATGGATAGCCGTCATGGGTAGGGATGGTGATAAAATACCGGCACAGCTCCAGGTCCTTTGTCTCAAGACCGGTATCCTCCGGCCCCAGAACCAGGGCACTGTGATGTTCCTGTTTCTGGGCTTCGATCCGGGCCCCTGCCGTGGCAGGTGTTAAAAACCCTTTTC
>JAQYWJ010000173.1 GCA_030145005.1 Desulfobacter sp.
TATGTTGTCGCTGCTGTCGATTTTCGGCATGGTGGCCCTGTCCGGGGTGGTGGTCAATGACGCCATTGTCTTAATTGAACGGATCAACATGAATCTTGAACAGGGTATGGCATTTTTTGAGTCTATCTTTCAGGGAGGTGCCCGCAGGTTCAGGGCCGTGATGCTGACGTCCATTTCAACGGTAGGCGGGCTTTTGCCCCTGATCCTGGAAACCAGCCAGCATGCCCGCCAACTGATTCCCATGGGGATCTCCCTGGCATTTGGCGTGGCCTTTGCCACCATACTGACCCTGGTGCTTCTGCCCTGTCTTATTGCCGTTGTCAATGATATCCGGTTTGTCTTTGCCGGGGGATTTTCAGACACCAATGTATCCAGACGGGAGCTGGAACCGGCATTTAACAGGAACAATCACCAAGACCGTTCAACGGGTCCCTTGCCTGCAGGAGAAAATTTATGAAAAATTCCATAGTCCATACGATATTGATTTTAGTTTTTTTATATTTGTCCGGTCCGGCCCAGGGCAGTGCAGCCCATGCCCAAGCGAACCCAAAGCCCACCACGGAACAAGTCACCTCACTGACGCTGGCCCAGGCCAAACAAATTTCACTGAAAAACAACCCCACACCGGCGGCAGCCAAGGCACGGGTAGACCAGGCCATGGAAGCCATTGTCCAGGCCCGTTCCGATTATCTGCCCACGGTGGGGATCTATTCTTCCTGGGATTATACCGACGAGACTGCATCATCCTCGGGAACAAGCCGGGATTCCTATACCAATACCATTTCCGCCACCCAGGTGCTGTTCCAGGGGTTTTACCGCAAATACAATACCCTGGCCGCCCAATACAGTGAAAAAATGGCGTTGGCCTCTGAGCAGGAGGTTCGGCGCACCCTGGTCTGGTCCGTTGCCCAGAGTTATCTGAATGCCCAGCTGGCTGCCGAAGATATCAGGATTGCCGAATCAGACATGGCGTTCAACCAGGAACAGGAAAAAGAGGCCATTGCCAAAGAGCGCCTGGGCACAGGATCATACAGTGATGTCCTCAATTTTAAAACCAAGGTGAATTCAGCCAAAACCAAGGTGATCCAGGCCCGGCAGGCGTTTAAAGAGGCTTGCTATGGCCTGGCCGCCTTGATGGGGTATGAAGACGCACGTCTGCCCGACGGCATGCAGATCCAGGCCCTGGACGTATCGCAGACGTGGGATGCTGATGCCCGGGATCAATCCGTGCCGTCGGCAATTCCGTTGGAAACCGAAATATCAACTGCCCTGGACTCCCGGCCCGACTTGCAGGAAGATTGGTTGGCCGTCCAGGAGGCGGATGTAAGGGTGAAGCGGGAAAAATCCGGGTATTTCCCTACGGTTTCTTTGACCGGGGCCTATGGTGCCAGAGCGGTTGATGACTTTGATTACCTTGGCGATGATGACCATATGGGGGCCTCTATCGGTGTTGAGGTCCGTTTTGAGCTTTTTTCAGGCGGCAGCACAAGGGCTTCCGTGCGCAGTGCAGCCGCAGAAAAGCGGGCGCTTGCAAAGGATCTGGAAGATGCAAAAATTACGGCTGCAAAAGAGATCCGGACAGGCTGGGAGAACGTGGCTTCGGCAAGGCAAACGCTTGAACTCCAGGAAGAAAACACCAAGTTGATCGAGATTACCCGGGATCTGGTTAAAAAAGAATATTCAGTGGGCCAGGCCTCCCTTGTGCGGCTTAACGAAGCCCAGAACGATCTTGTGGCGGCTGAAGGGGAACTGGCGGATGCCCGTGTTTCCCTTGCGCTTGCCTTGGAAGAACTGGACTATTATACTGGGCGTAATATTCAATGAGCCCCAAGGAATAACCATGATAGAGAATATCAGAGTGCTGATTATTGAAGATAATCCGGCCATTGTAGACAATATCTCCGATTTTATGACTGCCAAGGGCTTTATCCTGGATTTTGCCATGGACGGTATCGGTGGTCTTCACCTGGCGCTGACACAGGAATATGACGTGATTGTCCTGGACTTGATGCTGCCGGGGATGGACGGGATCACCTTGTGTAAAAAACTGCGGGATGAGGCGGACAAACAGGTGCCGGTAATCATGCTGACCGCCCGGGATACCCTGGATGACAAGCTTTTGGGGTTTGAATCCGGCGCCGACGATTACCTGGTCAAGCCCTTTGCCTTAAAAGAACTGGAAGCCCGGGTCCGGGCCCTTGCCAAACGAAAATCAAAGAATAAAAAAGTCTTGTCCGTAGCCGATCTGACCATGGATCTGGGATCCTTTGAAGTGAGCCGGGCAGGGGAAAAAATTTCTTTGAACAACGCCTGTATCTCAATTTTAAAGCTGCTCATGGAAGCCAGCCCCAATGTGGTGTCCCGCCAGGAAATGGAACACGCCCTGTGGGGGGATATGCCGCCGGGAAGCGATGTGCTTCGAAGCCATTTGTACAACCTGAGGAAAAAGGTGGATAAGCCCTTTGACCACACCCTGATCCATACGGTCCACGGGGTAGGATTTCAACTAAAGGAATAAACATGAAATTTTATCACAGTCTCAGGTTCAGGCTTGTGGCAACCTTTCTGATCTTTGGCACATTGCTGGTTGTCTTTAACGGGATTATTACATTCCTTCTCATGGGCCGGAATATCGGCCGGCTTGTGGACAATCTTCTTGAAACGGAAATAGATTATTTTTTATACCAGTATGAAAATGACCAAACCACTGCCTTACCCCATTCCAAATTTATAACCGCTTTCAGGGGCCTTGACCAAATCCCGGAACATTTTTTAGATCAATTCAAGGGGCTTGAACCCGGGGTATATACGTTCATCGATAAAACCAAGCACAGACCTGTACATGTCGGTGTGGTGCAATTGCCCGATACCAGCGATATATATTATTTTATTTTCCACGGCAGGGCGTTTTTTGAGGAAAATGATTTTTTAAATCCCCGTCAGATTCTCATGCTTTCTTTGGCACTGCTTTTGATTCCGGGAACCATTATCGGCATAGTTGCCGTCCGCATGCTGTTCAAACCCATGAAGCCGCTCATGGAAAAGATCAGGGACCTTAATCCTGAAAATATCCCGGAAAAATGGGTCGAGGGCTCAAGGGAAGGAGAAATCGGGATGCTTACCGCCAATATCGAATCGGCCATGACCCGGATCAGGGAATTTATCACCCGGGAAAAGCAGTTTACCCGGGATGCCAGCCACGAATTGCGAACCCCGTTGACCATTGTCAAAGGGGCTGTGGAAATCATGGAAACCCAACCGGAAATAGAGGCCAATCCCTTGTTGAAGAAACCGCTGGGCCGGATATCAAAATCGGTCAGGGATATGGAAATCACCATTGAAACCTTTTTGTGGCTGGCCCGGGAGGAAAACGAGCCGAATGAAACCTGCCGTGTCGGCAGGGTAATTGAAAAGGCCGTTGCCAATACAAAATATTTGATTGAGAACAAAGATGTTGACGTCAATATTGATATTCGTGAAGATCCAACACTTAACGTAAAAGAGGAAATCCTGTATATTGCCGTGGCCAACCTGGTCCGCAATGCCTTTCAGTTTACAACTAAAGGATCCGTAACGATTGTCTCCCAATCCCATGGAATCTCCATTACGGATACCGGCATGGGAATTGATCCAAAGCGCCTGGATTCCGTGACCCAATCCCATATAAAAGGAGAACACAGCCATGGATACGGCCTTGGATTGAACATTGTATCCAGGCTGTGTAAACGGTTCGGATGGAAACTTGACATATACTCCCGGCCCGAAAAAGGCACCCAGGTTAAAATTAGATTCCATTAAGGAACGGGTCTTAAATAACTTGTCCATTTTGCTATATCCGGGAGCGCGGGCGAGACGCCCGCGCTCCCGGATATAGCAAAATAGCCAAAATTTTAAAATAGTTGTAGTATCAAATATATGTACTTGCCTTGGGATTACGGGGCTGGTAAACATCAAACAAAAACATGCTGACGGATAAGCCGAAAATGTTTGCGTTAGAGTAATAGGGGAAACTGGAAATGATCAACCATTTTTTTAAGCTGTTGTATAAGCCTGAAGTGAAACAGGTTTTCAATCCATGGTTTGAGGTTGATAAAGAAAATGACATTGATAAAACCTCTCCCGAAAAAAGAATGTTGAACCTGAAATGTTATCTAAAAGAACGTACCAATGCTGAATACCTTCTTCTGGCAGAGGCTTTGGGGTATCAAGGTGGACATTTTACAGGCATTCCCATGACCTCGGAAAGGATTATCCTTGGTCATAAGACGGATCAAGGAATCCTACCTGATCATGTATGCCACTCACAGCTTTACAGGACAAGCAACAAGAAGAAACATAAGGATGGGTTCAACGAACCAACGGCAACAATTGTCTGGGGAAAGTTGATTCGTGAGGGATTGAACACAAGGAATTTTGTTTTATGGAATGCCTTTCCTTGGCATCCATATAGAAATTCAAAAGGCTTGTTGTCCAACAGGACGCCTACCAATAATGAGATAAGGGAAGGGGCGCCGGTTCTGGAAGCACTTTTACACGCATTTGATTTCAAGAAAATTATAGCTCTCGGCAATAAAGCCGAAGCCTCCCTCAGAACAATAGGTATAAAAACAGAGAAAGTCAGACATCCTGCAATGGGTGGGGCAGAACTTTTTAGGGAACAGTTCTTAAAAATTGTAAAAGGTTAGCCCTATGGCCCTTATCTTCTAAGCCGCTCTCAGCGTTACGTCAAAGGACACATCTTTCAATAGGTTTCCGTTTTTTTTCCTATTATTATTGATCAACAGCACGAAGGACTTATTTTAATTCCAGAGTATATTTTTGGATGATTATTTTATCTATAATAAGGG
>JAQYWJ010000174.1 GCA_030145005.1 Desulfobacter sp.
GAAAGGGTTTTATCGGGTTCCACCAATAGATGATAGTTGGCCGGGGCAAAATAAATTGTGCCGGATTCCACCGGCATTTTATCTTCGACCTCTCTCACTGAATGCCGGCACAAATGATCAAAGTATCTGACCAGGAAATCATCAGAATTATGACTTTTGTGCTGCACAATCATGACAGGAAGCGTCATGTCTTTGTCAAACTTAGGCAGAACCTCTGCAAGCGCGCCCAGTCCGCCGGCTGAAACACCAACCACAATAGCTTCATATGAGTGCTTCGATACTGGCATTTATATTGTCCCTTTCGATTAACGCCGCTTACGGTATATTTTTTCCTGGTCACAGACGATTTCAAATGCATCTGATAATTCGGAAAATTTGATGCTTTCCTTTGTGCCCAGGCATAGGAACCCGCCCGGGCAAAGGCTGTCATGAAATAATTTGAGAACTCTATTCTGAAGGTCTTTGTCAAAATAAATCAACACGTTACGACAGAAAATCAGATTCATTTCACCAAAAACCCCATCCGTAACCAGATTATGAGATGAAAAAAGGATTTTATCCCTCAGGCCACGCTTTATAACCGCATGGCTATAGTCAGCAGCATAATAGTCTGAGAAATCTTTTTTTCCGCCCGATTTCCGATAATTATTTATATATTCACGCATCACATCCATCGGGTAGATACCGTCTTTGGCCTGGGATAAAATTAATTCATTAAAATCCGTTGCATACAGCTGGGCTCTTTTTTTCATACCTTCCTCTTCAAGAAGAATAGCCATTGAATAGACTTCCTGCCCGGTTGAACAACCTGCATGCCAGACCTTAATGTATGGATAGGTCTTCAAAACAGGGATAACAGTCTCCCTGATTTTTTTATAAACCCACGGGTCTCTGAACATCTCTGTCACATTGATCGACAAATCGAGTAAAAGCAGATTAAAAAAGGACTCATCGTAAATTAAACGATGCTGCATTTGTGAAAAATTGTCCATATCGCTCAAGTTCAGACGCTTTTCAAGCCTGCGCTTTAAATGTGCAAAAGAATAATTTTTAAAATCATAGCCATATTTCAGACTGACTCCCTCAAGCAGCAGCTTAATTTCAATCTGCTCATTTTTAATATTTTCCCCGGCACTATTCATTAATATAACCAGACCCTCAGCATGGAAACCAATTTATCCGTATCAACGGGTTTTGCCAGATAATCATTCGCGCCGGCATCAATACATTTATTCCGGTCGCCTTTCATGGCCTTAGCGGTCAGTGCAATAATGGGCAAATTTTTATTCCTGACATCCTTGCGGATCTTTTTTATTGCTTCATAACCATCCATATTCGGCATCATGATATCCATCAAAACAATATCAATCTCTTTATGTTTTTTTACCTTTTCAAGGGCTTCCACTCCGTCCCGGGCAACAATAACCGTCATGCTTTTTTCCTCGAGAATACTTGAAAGTGCAAAAACATTTCTTATGTCGTCATCAACAACCAGGACCGTTTTTTCACCCAGTACGGTTTCTTTGTCATGCACCATTTTCAATATCTTCTGTTTATCCCTGGGAAGATTTGATTCAACACGATGCAGGAACAAGGCAGATTCTTCCAGGAGCCGCTCCGGAGATTTGGCGCCTTTGATAATTATACTCTCCGTATACCGGCGAAGCTGTTTATCTTCTTTTTCTGATAGTTCCCTGCCGGTGTAAACGATAACCGGAATCCTGGATAACAAATGATTTTTATTTATTTTTTCAAGCAGCTCAAATCCGGACATATCTTCCAGGCCAAGGTCCAGTACCATGCAGTCAAACAGGTCTTCTGAAAGCTTTTGATATGCTTCATTTCCGGTTGACACAATAGTCGTAACAACATCCCCGTTGCCAATCAGCTCCCTCATACTTTCGCTTTGGATAGGATCATCCTCTACGATTAAAAGATTTTTAATCGGTTTAGAAATAATATTTTCAATATTTGCAAAGGTTTCATCAACCTTTGCAAGGCTGATCGGTTTGGATAAAAACCCGATAGCGCCCATGCGCATGGCATCCATAGACCCCTCGCCTGCGGACATGAAATGAACCGGGATATGACTCAGGCTGGAATTGTTTTTCAGTCGTTCCATAACCGTCCAGCCGTCGATACCGGGCAGCCCAATATCCAGGATAATGGCACTGGGCAGATAATATTCGGCAAAATGAAGTCCGGTTTCCCCGTTTTCAGCCACGATGCATTTGAAACCACGTTCTCTTGAAAAATCCCTCATCAGTTTGGCTGATTTATAGTCATCTTCAATAATCAGCAGCACCTTGTCCCCTGGATTTAATTTTTCTCTGTCATCCCTGACAAATTCAGTCTCAAAAGACACGCCTTCCGGCAGGTCCGGTTTTTTTGAAGCTTTTTCCGGTACCGGTTTCTGTATCGGCCCCTCCGGTTTCAGCACAGTCTTTTCCCCGGTTTGGGTTTCCGACGGCTGATTTTCATAATTTTCAGGGATGACGATAGTAAAGGTGCTGCCCTGATCCACACTGCTTTCAAGATGGATAAACCCACCGAGCAGTTTGGCAAGTTCTCTTGAAATAGACAACCCGAGACCGGTTCCGCCGTACTGCCGGCTGGTACTGCCGTCTGCCTGCTGGAAAGCCTCAAAAATGACGGCCTGTTTGTCTTCCGGGATTCCGATGCCGTCATCCCTGACAGCAAAAGCAATCGAAGTATCGACCTTCAGATCCGTACCCATAACTATATCCACGGCCGGTCGGGATATAATAAGGTCAACTGCCCCCTCTTTTGTAAATTTAAACGCGTTTGTCAGCAGATTTCTTAAAATCTGCTGGAGGCGGAGATGATCCGTTTGAATGGTTCCTGGTGCCGCCGGGTCAACATTGATATTGAAACCGACCTGTTTTTGTTCAGAAATATCCTTAAAGGTCCGGCTCAGATCTTTCACTACATTCTTAACCTCAACATCCTCGGTCATGATTTCGATCCTGCCGGATTCAATTCTTGACAGATCAAGAATCTCATTAATCAGGTTCAACAGGTCTTTGCCTGATGAATTAATGGTTGAAGCGGATTGAATCTGCTTTTCCGTCAGGTTTTCATCTTTGTTGTTTGACAGAATCTGGGAGAGGATAAGGATACTGTTCAGCGGGGTTCTTAATTCATGAGACATATTAGCAAGGAACTCAGATTTATATTTACTGGCAATTTCAACTTCCTTTGCCTTGTTTTTAATAATGACCTGGGCATTCTCCAGGTCTTCATTCCTCAGACGCATCTCTTCCTGCTGCTTTTCCAGGGTCTGTGCATGGGTTTCCAACTCTTCATTGGTGACGCGAAGCTCTTCCTGCTGGGCCTGAAGTTCAGCTTCTGATTCTTTTAATTTATTGGCCTGTTCTTCCAGCTCTTCATTGGTGACGCGAAGTTCTTCCTGCTGAGCCTGCAGTTCAGCTTCCGATGTCTTAAGTTCCTGGGTCTGTACTTTCAGTTTTTTGTTTTTTAATTCCAGTTCAGCTTGCTGCTCTTGACCTTGTTTATATAATTCTTTAATCGTCTGCTGGGATCTTGCAGTATTCATGAGGATAGCCGTATTATCCGTATTTTGTTTGATGAAATCAAGCTGCAGCGCTGTAAACCGATTGACAGACCCTATCAGGAATACCCCTAAAAGATCTTCTTCATAAACCAGCGGGACAATCAAATAATTCAGTGCCGGCCGTTCTCCTGCGCCGTAGTTGATCTTGGGAGCATCATCTTCCACATCCGTAAAATTAATAATTTCTCTTTCTGCAGCTGCCTGACCGATCATACCCTCACCGATTTTAATATGGTTGAAATTACCTTTTCGGTCTGTAAATGCGTAGCTGCCGATCAGCTTCAAATCGCTTCCGCTGCACTGATACACCGCCCCGATCTGGGCGTTAAGGTGTTTGACGATAAAAGAAATAAATTGCTGTGCCAGTGACTGATCGTCATGTTCGCCGCGCATGGCATCATTCAACCCTTCTTTTCCGATTTTCAGCCAGTCGATTTCATAAAGATCTCTTGCCATCCGATTCAAAGTATCAGCCAGTTGTCCAAGCTCATCTTTTTGATCCAATTCAATTTTCTTTTCAAAATTTCCTTCTGAAATGGCCTGTGCAAATTCCATATCCTCAATAATCGGCCTGGTAAATTTCCTTGCCATAATGAATGCAGCAACACCAATCAAGATAATTAAAACCGAGGAAATGCCCACCCCCTTTTTAATAATCGTTCTAACCGGGGATTCGACCTCAAATTTATCAATTTTAGAGATCAGATACCATTCAACACCGTTGACATCCAGAAGGTTGTAAGCGGCGAGAACTTTTTTTCCTGCACTGTCAATATACGTACCGTGGTTTCCCTTGACGCCATACTTTACCGCATCTTCCCAGTAATTCAAATCACCCAGAACAACGCCGGTAACATATTTGCCTCCACCCATGGTCCGAAGATCCGTCCTCAGCTCAAATCGCTTGTTTCTTTTGCTCCAGCCGACGATATAGGATTCACCGGTCTGCCCCATTCCTTTTCTTGATTCAATGATATTTGTTAAAAAGGAAGGAGGCAACTGAACAACAATCACTGCAATTAATTTCTTTTGTGAATCAAAAACCGGTTCGCCGTAAAAAGCACTCTGGATTCCCCCTGAAGGTTCATAAGATGCGAAATCCTCAGCTACCCCCTTTTCTGATTCGACAACTTCCTGAAATACTTTTGCAAGGCCGGACTGTTTGAACTCATCACTTAATAAGTTAGCAGTCCTGTGGGTCTTTCCTTCAGTACTCAGCAATACGTTTCCGCTTTGTGCGTCGACAAC
>JAQYWJ010000021.1 GCA_030145005.1 Desulfobacter sp.
CGGGTCAAGCGAGTTTTTCTATTTATGTTTTATCTGCTATTGGGTATACTCTTTTAAAAGTGTGCAGGTTGCGGCCACACTCGCCGTGGTGCAAACAACAACGCACAAAGTTAATACATAGTGTAATATAGCAACCGAATTTTAGACTCTGGAACGGAGTTGCCCAAAAGGAGCCTCTTTTTTTGGGTATAGGACGTGGAGCTACCGGTAAGACGCATAGAGCAAAAGCAATATGTGCACATAGCTGAGAAACGTCAAAAAAGAAGGAGCCGGCTCAAGTAGCCTGATTCCCGAAGCTCTGCCCCTTTAAGGGCGAGTAGTTCACAAACTTTGATAGCTTAGAAATGAGTCCGAAATAACTTAACCGGGGAGCGCGGGCGTCCCGCCCGCATCTTTACTGCGGGCGGGACGCCCGTGCTCCCGGATATAGCAAAATGGGCAAGTTATTTAAAACCCGTTCCTTAAAAACCGGTATAATTATCATCCCCCTGCAACCAGCGGAAAAAGCCCGACCTGGTCATTTTCCGCAAGTTTTCGGTCAGGCATAGCTCTCTTGCCATTGATGAAAATCAGGCTGACAGACCCATCAGGGATACCCAGCTTGCGGATCAGGTCGCCCGCAGTTGTACCCTTTTCCACCTCAAGGGGACCCGAGCCCTTTGGGTAGTATCTGACAAGGGCGATGGACAGGTTCAAGTTAATTTCAATCATCAGTCTTTTTCTCCTGCTCTAGGTGTTGCGGTTTCGGTGTTTTGGCAGAGAAAAACCGGTCAGCCCCCTTAATGGACCGGATATGAATATCCCGTTGGGGAAAGCTGATCTCTATGTTATTTTCCCGGAACTTTTTATCGATCTTGAATCTGACATCCGTATCCACCTCCAGCATATGATCCACATCGGTCCAGAGCCGAAGTACAAAAATCAGTGCACTGTCGCCAAAATCCGTAAAAAGCACATCTGGCCTCGGGTAACGAAGGACATTAGGCACATCCCCGGCAATCTGCAGTAAAATTGTTCTCACCAGTTCCACATCAGATCCATATGCCACACCTACGCTGATTTTGCGGCGGATCCGTTTATCCTTGAAACTCCAGTTGGTCACCTGATTGCTGATGAGATCGGCATTGGGAATAATCAGGGAGGCATTATCATAGGTCTGCACCACTGTGGACCGGACATTTATTTTTCTTACCCTGGCCCAAATGCCGTTGACCTCCACATCATCCCCTACCTGGATGGGCCGCTCAAACAGCAGGATAATGCCGGATATAAAATTGTTGACGATGTTCTGCAGGCCAAATCCGATACCAATGCCCAGGGCACCAAAGGCGACGGCCAGGGAAGCCGTGTTCAGCCCAAAGACATGCAGGGCTATGAGAAGAGCTATGGCCCAGATAATATAAGCAGAGATGGTTGTAATGGACTCCTGCAGGCCCTGGGCCATGCCTGAACGGCTTAAGAATTTTTTCTGGAACAGCCATTTCCATATCCGTACCAGAGCATAGGTGAAAATAAGTACAAGTCCGGCACAAATCGCCCCTAAAAAGCTGAATTGCATGTTGCCGATGCTCAAAGGGAGGGCCAGGACCTGGTACAGATGACCCAGCACGGTATCGGGATCCCCCCAGATCAGCAGCAGAAGAATTGAAAGGGTAACCATCCAACAGAACTGACCTGCCCGGATGAGCAGCCAGTGGAAAGGATAATCATCATAAACAAACGCTTCCTTTCTGGTATGGCTTTGCTCCCTGTAATAGAGATCCCATTCCTGGAGCAGGTGAAAAAAAATCGCCCACCAGAAAAAAATGACAAGACTCTGAATCCAGGAAAGGAACCAGTGGGAGGCAAGCATTTCATAACCGGTCATGTCCAGCATGAGTGAAACACCGGAAATCAGAAGCATCACATATTTGGTGGTCAAAAGCCGGATCAGCTGATTTCTATCCTGATGATTTTCCCCCGGGGACTGAAGCGTATTGAAATTGACATTCCGCCAGGTTTTCAGAGTCCAGACAAGCATAATAAATGCCCCTGTCATGCGCAGCAGGATCAGCAGACCCGAGCTTTGCCCCAAAACGGTGTGCACCAGCCCAATGACAAGAATAAAAACAGCAGCAAAACGGGTGAAACGGATCAGATTCCGGACATTGGCTTCCCCGCCCACGGCATCAGTAAAAACTGTTTTCAAAGCCCGGCAGATCCACTTGGCCGCAAGCAGAACAATTATCACCAGGGTAGCCTCCCAAAAGATTCTGGAGACCAGAACCATTCGTTCCAGACGGCTGTATAGAAAAATGGTCAGGGCAGTGCCGGCCGGGATAATAGACATGATCAACAGATCAGAGGCCATCTGATGCCAGACGCCAAGCTTTTGCACAACAGGCAGATTCGTTAAACCTGAAGCCTCTTTTCTGAGCCGCCCCAGAATCGCAAACACAACGGCCAGGACAAAGAAAAATGAGACTGCCAGAAGTTCCGCATTCTGCCACATTTTTTGAATTCCCGACACCCAGAACTGAGGATCAAAAACCAGGCTGATACGTTCAATCAGGGTATTGAACTCCTGCCGAAGAGAATTGAGGGCACCAAACCGCCCTTCCTTTTTTGTACGCTCAAACAACCCTTTTACTTTTTTCTGTTCAATGGTTTTTTCAAATTGTGCATCCAGGTTTGTATACGTTTCCTTTATTTCCTTCAATTTGTCCAGACTGCCCTTGTATATCTGATCCAGCCGGGACAACAGATCCTCTTTTTCCTTGAGCACCCGGGCCAGACGGGTTGCCATCTTTTCAATGGCCAGAGCCTCTCTACCGGAAGAGGTGTTCTCTTTAACTCCGGCAAATTCTGCCAGTTGTTTGTCAACAAGCAACTTCTGATTTTCCAGGTGCTCAAGTTCCTGTTTCAGGGCCTCTTCTCTTGGAATCAGCTCTTGAAACATGTTCTGGGCATCAACCATGGCGGTTTTCAGTTCAGCCCTGCTTTTCTGAAGCTGGGCAATATCAACATCCTCGGACAGCAACAAATTCCAGAAAGAGGAGAATTGAACCCGGTACCCGTTATATGCTGCTTTCAGGTACATCTGGTCGTGCTCTTCGCTTGCTATACGTTTTTTATATTTTTCAAGATCACTGAGCTCAGTATTCAAAGATTTCTCAAGAATCGTGCCCAGTTCATCAATCAACTGGGATGTAGAGTCCTGCTCTGGTTCGGCAAAAGCAGAATTAAATCCACTGAAAACAGTAAATCCGGCAAACAGGATCACAAAAAATTTGGAAATAAATTGAACGCCCAGTTTTTTCATAACTTTTAAAACCACCCTTTCTTTTTAAACAATACAACCATTGCACCGCCAATCACCGCCATGCCCCCCAGTAAAGCGAAATATCCCCACTGCCACTCAAGTTCAGGCATAAATTTAAAGTTCATACCGTAAATTCCGGCAAGAAAACTTAAAGGGATAAAAATAGTGGAGATAATTGTCAGGATGGCCATGACCTCATTCATACGATTGCCCTGGGCTGACATATAAAAATCAAGCATGCTGGACAAAAGATCTTGAAGCGAAGTAACCGCATCCAGAATATGATTAACATGATCCAGAATATCCGTATAAAAGCGGATGACGGCATCCGGAACAAACGGGGATTCGGATTTTATCAAACTAAGAATTGCCCCGCGCACCGGCCGGAGCTGCTTATTGAAAAATATCACCTCACGTTTCAGCCGATGTATCTGCTCAAGGTGACCGGGATTTAAATCTTCAAGCATGTCACGTTCAACAGATTCCACGGCCGAAGCAATCTGCCCAATCACATCAAGAGAGTGATCAACTACAGCATCGATCAGGGCATACGCCAGGTAACCGGGACCGGCCGTACGTATCTTTCCCCTTCCGGCCTGCACTCTTTTCTCCACTGCTTTAAGGCAGGGGGAAGGTTTGTCCTGGACAAAAATCACCAGGTTCTCCATGACGGCCATACTGACCTGGGTTTCTGATATCTCATGATTCTTGGGATCAAAGGCCAGTTGTTTCAGTGTGATATAATAATAGGTGTCAAAATCTTCAAATTTGGGAGGATGTGCCGGGTTAACCATATCCTCCAGGGTCAGGGTATGGATATTAAACAACTCACCCATCCTTGAAAAGGCAAAATGATCATGTATGCCGGTCACCTGAATCCATGCGGTTTTATTTTTCTGAATCAAAGGCAGGGCTGCGTCAATGTCCGGGGGGTGGTATGTTTCGAGTGAATCTTTAGAATAGATTAAAACACGGATATCAGACGCTGTGCCCAACGCGGTCCGGACATCAATCTGCAGGCCCGGCGAAGATCCGGCTTTTTTTTCTGACTTTCTGAAAAATCTGGGCATGGCAAACCTTCCATTCAATTCACAACAGCAGATATCAATTTAAAGACATTTTATTATTATGGTCATAGGATTACGGATATTTAGAATACTTTAAGACAGGGAAAACGATTTTTGTCAAGGAGCCCGGGGGAAAATCAGGGCAATCGCATAAATTTTTTGTGAACCCTGAAACGGGAAATTGGATTAAAGTATAATCCTTCCTTTCAAACGCAAAAAGCACACCTTTATATATTGTGGAGGACCTAAAACCCTAAATTTAAGCAATTATAAACACATTGAGGGGTCGGTTTTTCCTCAAAAACATGCAAAAATCAGCTTTATATTTACTTTCCCCAAAACCGCTTTTGCTTTCTAAAATCGTTATTCAGCAGGGCTTGAGACCGGTTTCGCTTATCCGTAAAATTTTTTAACCACTATGTTTTTATACGCATTTTCATATTGTTTTTGTCGCGTTGTTTTCTTTTCAATATTCAAATAAAAATATTAAACATAAACCAAACGCAAAACATCGCATTTTTATCATGGTTAAAAATTTTAAATGGACCGAAACGAATAAAAAATGGATAAAATTACCAAAAAAATAAAAACCCGGCTTGAAAACTCACAGACCTCCGGTTTTCAGGTCAGGAATATCCTCTTTGTTTCCGGCCCTTACCATTTGTCGGGACTGAAAGCGGATATCTACCCGTCCCCCTGGGAAATCACCCACGCGGTTTCCATGGAAGAGGCTGCCGCACTGCTCCGCAAGGCGACTTTTGACCTCGTTTTCATTGAAATTGAAGCCCTGGATGACAGAACAGGAATAACGGTACAGCATCTCAAGTCCCTTTGTCCCGGCGTGCAGGTAATCTTACTGGTGCAGCCGGGCTGTTGCAAAACCCGGCCTTTGGAACGGGATGCGGATCACATTTTTATCTGGTCCAGGACGCCTGAAATGTTCCATGCCATGGTCCGCTTTATTGAGGACCAACTCTGCAAGGACACCACCCGCCGTGCAGTTCTCCTGGTGGAAGACATTCTTGAATACGCCTCGTTTTTTCTTCCTGCAGTATATAAAGGAATAGATGCAGCCTTCCCCGGTGCCAGGCCGCCCAAGCTTGTCCTGGCCGGGTCCTATGAAACAGCCATGGATCGGTTCCGTGAATTGGGAAAACGCCTTGACTGTGTCCTTTCCGATACCCGGCTCCCTTGTCAGGGAAAAGAGGCGCCCGAGGCCGGCATTGACATTTTGTCAACCATCCACAGAGAAATGCCCGGCCTTCCCATCATGCTCATGAGTGCGGAAAGTGCAAACAAAACAATGGCCAAAGGCATCCCAGCCCCCTTTCTGGATAAAAATTCCAACCAGCCGGCCCGGGACCTCCATGAATTTTTCCGCAGCCTGGCAGCGGACCGCCCGACCCAGGGGAAAAAAACCCACCCCAAAGACGAGTATCCTGTTCAAACAAGCCCTGCCGGGTTTACCAGAATCGGACGCGGATCCATCGGTGGTAAAGCCAGGGGGCTGGCCTTTCTGGCCCAGACCCTTAACCGCCGCCCCGAACTTGGAACGGCTTATCCGGAAATGGCCGTCAACATCCCTGAGACCCTGATCTTCTGCACAGACATTTTTGACGACTTTGTCCGTGACAACGGCCTGGCCAAACTTACCGGCCGCCCCTTGGCGGAATTGGTCCAGGCATTCATCGACGCCCCCCTGCCCCGGGAGGTTCTCCGGCATTTGGAAACCTATCTGGCCGCTACCTGTGCCCCCCTGGCCGTGCGCTCCTCCAGCCTTCTGGAAGATGCCGTCAAGCAGCCCTGCGCCGGGTTGCACAAAACCTATATGATCCCCAACAACCATGCCGACCCTGACATCCGGTTATCTCACCTTGCCACCGCAGTCAAACTGGTCTATGCCTCTGCATACTATAAAAAAGCCCAGGCCTTTGTGCGCAGCACAACAGTTCACCCCTTTAGGGACAGCATGGCCGTTATGATCCAGGAAGTTAACGGCAGCCGGTACAAAGACTTTTTCTACCCAGCCATCTCGGGTACGGCCCATTCCCTGAATTTTTACCCTGCTGCCAGTGCCAAAGCCGATGAGGGTATCCTGAACCTGGCACTGGGTTTAGGCCACACCCTGGCTCAGGGGGAGCAGAGTTTCAGGGTTTTCCCCAAACACCCCCAGGCCACGCCCCAATGTTCCGGAACCCGGGATTTTCTGGAAAACACACAAAACAGCTTTTATGCCCTTAGAATGGAAGACTACCCTGAGACCCTGCGCTTCGGCATTTGTTCCAACCTGGAACGTCGGGACCTGGCCCAGGCCTTAGAAGAGGCCCCGGTCAAAGCCCTGACCTCAACCTATATGCCTGCCGAAGACCGGATCCGGGATACCTGGTACTGCAAGGGCCCAAAAATCCTCACCTTTGCCCAGGTTCTGAAATACGGAACGCCGCCCCTTACCGCCCTGGTAAACGATCTTATGACGGCTTTGGCTGATGATGCCGGCGGCCCAATAGAACTGGAGTTTACCGCCGACATGCCCGAGGAATCAGGCCAACCCTGGAAAATTTCCCTGCTCCAGGTCCGGCCCATGTCCAGTCCACGTGACACCAGTCTGATCACAAAAGAAGATCTCGACGAAGCCGTCTGCGTTTCCACCTCGGCTCTGGGGAACTGCACCCTGGAAACCATCCGGGACATCGTCTATGTCAACCCGGAGACTTTTGAGGGGGGTAAAACCTCGGATATGGCACAGCAGATCAGCCGCATCAATGCGGACCTGGCCAAAAACGACCGGCGGTTTCTGTTGGCCGGTCCGGGCCGATGGGGGTCATCGGATCCCTGGCTGGGTATCCCTGTGGACTGGCAGCAGATCTCCGGTGCCGGTGCCATCGTGGAAATCCGAGACGGCACCATCCATGCCGATGCCTCCAGGGGCTCCCATTTTTTTAACACCATCACGTCCCAGGGCGTTCCCTATATCACCGTGAATCCGGGGGATGCAGACCGCATCGACCTGGAACACCTAACCGGCTGCCGCACTGTCCGGGACGAAGGTTTCATCCGTCACATGCGCCTGAAACGCCCCCTGCTGATTAAAGTCGATGGAAAACATTCCCGCAGTGTCATCATCAACGCCGGAAAAGCAGACAATCACATACAGGATGAATGAGTTCCCCGGCGCCGATTATTTTGATGGATGCCCCCTAACAATTTTTTCACGGCGGCTGCGCCGCGGTGAATCGAGGTGCGGACTGCGTCCAGCACCTTGTCCGGCGCTTCGCGCCTGAACAAGGAACTGAATCGGACACCGCACACCGATCAATCAAACTGCGTTTGCTTGATCGGCGCCCGGCGCCGATCAGCACCGCGAATCTAATTAACCCGTTTACAATATTCAAAACCCAAAAGAAAGGTAGACCATGTCAGAAGAACTGAATAAAATCATAGCTAAAGACCCCGATCAGAAAGAATTTCACCAGGCCGTCCAGGAAGTAATCGAAACCGTACAGCCCGTGCTGGACCGCAACCTCGAATACCGCCAAGCCAAAATCCTGGAGCGCCTGGCCGAGCCCGAACGGGTCGTCATGTTCCGGGTGCCCTGGGTGGACGACACCGGAACCGTCCAGGTTAACCGCGGTTACCGCATCCAAATGAACTCGGCCATCGGCCCCTACAAGGGCGGGCTGCGTTTCCACCCTTCGGTAAACCTGTCCATACTCAAATTCCTGGCATTTGAGCAGGTCTTTAAAAACGCCCTGACCACCCTGCCCATCGGCGGCGGCAAAGGCGGGTCCGACTTTGACCCCAAAGGAAAATCCGACAATGAAGTCATGCGCTTCTGCCAGTCTTTCATGTCCGAACTTTACCGCCACATCGGCCCCAACACCGACGTGCCCGCCGGGGACATCGGCGTGGGCGGCAGGGAAATCGGCTATCTTTTCGGACAGTACAAACGACTGACCAATGAATTCTCCCCGGTGCTCACGGGAAAGGGCCTGGACTGGGGCGGCAGCCTCATCCGCCCGGAAGCCACGGGCTACGGTGCGGTCTATTTTGCCGCTGAAATGCTGGCCACCCGCAATGGCAGTATGGAAGGCAAAACCTGCCTGGTTTCCGGTTCCGGTAACGTGGCCCAGTACACCGTGGAAAAAATCCTGGATCTGGGGGGGAAGGTCGTCACCCTGTCGGACTCCACCGGGTTCATCTACGACGAAACAGGCATTGACCGGGAAAAATTGGCCTGGATCATGGAGTTGAAAAACATCAGGCGGGGCAGAATCAAGGAATATACGGAAAAATATCCGGAAGCCGTATACACCGAAACAGATGCCACCCTGGATTACAATCCCTTGTGGAGCATCAAGGCCGACTGCGCCTTCCCCTCTGCGACCCAGAACGAAATCAACGGCAAAGATGCGGGCAACCTCATTGAAAACGGGGTTTTTGTCATATCCGAAGGCGCCAACATGCCTTCCAGCCCGGACGCAGTCGACATTTTTGTGGATCACAAAATCCTCTACGCCCCGGGTAAAGCGGCCAATGCCGGTGGAGTAGCCGTATCCGGTCTGGAAATGTCCCAGAACGCCATGCGCCTGAAGTGGAGCCGGGAAGAGGTGGACAAACGGTTGCACGGCATCATGAAATCCATCCATACATCCTGCGTGGACGCCTGTGCCGAATACGGCGATAACGGCAACTACGTGGCCGGAGCCAACATTGCCGGTTTTACCAAGGTGGTCAACGCCATGCTGGATCAGGGTCTTGTATAGCCCGTAAATTCCTGGTATATCCGATCTATATCGGAATCAGCCGCCCTGTCCGTATCCGGGCGGCTGAAAAAATCTGGGGGGGGGAAAATGAGTCACACCGTGGAGCAGCCAGACATTGATGCCCTGGTCCGCCGCAACCAGGAGCTGGAACAATTGGAGCAGGACCACCGGCGCATGGAGCTGATCTTCAAGCAGCAGGCCCACAAGCTCCAGGAACGTATGAAGGAAATTAACTGCCTGTACGGTATCTCCAAAATTCTGGAACAGACCGGGCTGTCCCTGGAAGAAACTTTCCAGCAGGTGGTGAATCTCATTCCCCCCTCCTGGCAGTACCCGGAGATTACATGCGCCCAGCTCCTCATCAACGACCAGAGTTTCCGCACGGGAAATTACAAAAACACCTTCTGGAAACAGCAGGCGGAAATCATTGCCTATGGTGAGCCCATTGGTATCCTCACGGTCTGCTACCTTGAAAAGCGGCCCGACATGGACGAGGGACCCTTTCTGGCCGAAGAACGTTCTTTGATCAATGCGGTGGCCGAACTTCTCGGCCAGACCAGCAAGCGGAAAAAGGCGGAAGCCGAACTGCGGGAATCACGGCGCAAGCTCAAGGAACAAAATCAGCAGCTCAAGGAAAAAAATATTGCCCTGCGGGAAGTGATGGGCCAACTGCGAGACGAAAAAGTCGACCTGGAAAAGCGGGTCTTGGCCAATGTGGAAAATTTGCTGTTGCCCCTGGTCAAAAAAATGGAAGACCAGGGATCGGATCTGGACAGAGAATACCTGCAACTGCTGGAAGAAAACATCGCACAGCTCACCTCTTCATTTGGTACCAAAATATGTCGACTTCACCAGCGCCTCACCCCCAGGGAAAACGAAATATGCAATATGATCCGCAACGGCCTAAGCTCCAAGGAAATCGGGAAAATGCTCAACCTCTCCTACCGCAGTGTGGAAACCTATAGAAATCACATCCGCAAAAAGCTGGGCATCACCAATAAAAAAATCAACCTGACATCCTACCTGTCCGGCCTGTAACCTGCATGGAGGAACACCCGTGGCCAACCTGCTGCCCGACATCAGCCAGTCCCCCCATATCATTGACCGCGCCGACGCACTCAACCTCAACATCAGGATTCTCTACGAAGCGGTCATCGACCTTTCCGCCCAGGGCCTGATCACCGCCCATTGTATCAATATGGCCGCAGGTATCCTGCTCAATGATCTGGGGCTTCCCAGCTATTTTTTTGAAAATATCACCAAGGATTCCCTCAAGCAGATCCTCTCCTCCATCACCTCCAGCATTGCCGTCCAGGATGACCGGGTCGTCCTGGTGGGCCGGGTGGCCCACATCGACTTTGACTTGGGGCAAGGCAGTGAGGTCCAGCGGGTCCGCATCGCCACCCGGGAAACCCGGGACGCCATGGAAAAACTTATGGAAACCATGATATCCGGCCACCGCAGGGAATATTACTACAGCCGGGAAAATGAATACGACACCTATATCTTCCGGCCGGAAACCGTAAACGATTTCACCAAACATGAGTTCAAGGAGTCTCCCTTTCTTTTTAACCTTGCCGGGGATTATACCGCAACCCCCGAACCCACCCGCATGCGGTATGAAAAATTCCTAAGGGACTGCAAGGCATCGGTGACCCCCCTGGTAAAAGCCTTCAATCTGCCGGCCACCGCAGAAACCCGGATCATGTTCAACTCGAATTTTGCCACCCCCCAAATCCCCATCTTCCGGCAGTTGCTCAAGGACCACGGCTTCACCCTCATGCGGGCCTATTGGGAGCCCTATTGGGACGACACCGATGTGCCCACGTCCATTTGTTCCCTCTATATCCGGGGAGAAATTTCACGGACCCGGGAAACCGAACTGACCCGGGACATTCAGGATTTCCTGGCCTTTAATGTGGGCCCTGTCACGAAACTTTACGTGGAAAGAAAACTGACATACAAGGAAATGCTTTTTGCCGGTAATGCCATTGACTTTGCCCGGATATTCATCTTTTCGGAAAACAAGGCCCAAAGCGATCATGCCATCATGTCCCGCCTGGATGACAGGGCCTGCGAAGAGGCCTTTGCCGACCGGATACACAAGGCTGCCCGGGCCGCCTTTGACACCCGAACCATCGAGGCCGAGGCCACGACCCGCCCCGGCCTGCTCAAAGCCTTATATGAATTATTCGCCCACCGCTTTGACCCGGCCCCGGCCCCCCCTCGGTCGGCAGATGACCCCACGGAACAACTTGAGACGTTCCACCGGATGTGCCTGACCCGCCTCACAGAACACCCCACTGCCCTGCAGATCTTTCGGTTCATGGCAAAACTTGTGACCAACTGCCAAAAGACCAATTTTTACACCCCGGGCAAACGGGCCTATAGTTTCCGCCTGGACAGCGGCATCCTGGACCCCCTGGTATACAACCGCCCTGTCTACGGAATTTTCTTTATCAACGGTCACTATGCCGCAGGCATCCACATGCGGTCCGCCGACATTGCCCGGGGCGGTCTGCGTCTGGTAACAAGCGGTCCGGCGTCCCACAAAAGGCAGATGGAAAATGCGGCCCTGCTCAGCTTTATCCTGGGGCCCCGGGACCGCCGGCTCAAGCATAAGGACATCTGCGAAGACGGCGCTGCAGGCGTGATAGTTCTCCACCCGGTTTACGGGGAATACCCCAGGGATGCAGTACTGGATTTCACCGAAGGCATCCTGGATCTCACTCTCCCCAATGAAAATGTAGTGGATTATTACGGCCAACCTGAAATACTCTTTTTCGAACCGGACCGGGGCACGGCAGGCCTCATGGATACTGTGGCCCTCAGGGCAAAGGAACGGGGCTATCCCCACTGGCGGACCATTGCCACGGAAAAAGGCTGCGGCATCCTCCACGATAATTACGGTCTTCTGAACAACGGCAAATTGTTCGGGCTGCTGCCGGCCGGGAACGGCCTAAGCGACCTGCAAGTCAACGGAAAATCCCAGCTGGTCACCCAGGATCTGGAAAAAATCCGGAAAAAAATCAGTGGAAAAATTAAAACCCTGGGTATGACCACCACAGCCATGATGGCGGCCTTCCGCACCCTGATCCACCACTATAACGCCCGGGAAAAAGATCTGAATCTCATGATCATCGGCGGACCCGGCGGCCGGCTGGGGGGCAATGAACTGCTCTGCTGCCAGGGTCGGATCTGCCTGGCCATAGACAATGAGGCCCTTCTCTTTGATCCGGCCGGCCTGGATCCCGGCGAATTGGAAAAACTGGCCTTAGCCGCCCGTACCGGCATTGCCGCCGGCACCATGGCTTTCCCTTCGGACATGCTATCCCCCGAGGGATTCAAGGTACCGGCCACAGCTGCGCGCATCTTCCTGCCCGACGGCACCGTGGTCGAAGAGAGCGCCCTCTTCCACAGAGACTTTCTCTTTAACCCGGAAATAAGAGCGTACATCCGCAGGGCCGACATCCGGGCCTGTCTGCCCTGCGGCGGATTCAAGGAAGGCGTCACCGGGAGAACCGTCACATCCTTTCTGGAAAATTTTAAGGAACTTGAATTCATTGTGGAAGGCGCCGGCCTCTTTTTCAACAACGACGCCCGTCGGCATATTGCGACAAACACCTGCATCCGCCATCTCAAGGAGACCACTGCCAACAAAGGCGGCGTATTTTCCTCGGTCATGGCCGAAGTCCTCCCGGGTTTCCTTCTCGGGGACCAATACGAGGCCGCCATACTTGAGGATTCCAAGGTGTGCGGTGACCTGGTTCGGGAGATCATAGGTCTTGTCGAAACCCATGCGGCAGCGGAAACAAAGATATTAATCCGCCGCTGTAAAGCAGATCCGGACATTCCACTCTTTGCCCAATCTGACAAGGCAGGGGAAGAGATCCTGGCTCTTCAGGAAATATTCCGAACCAGGCTCAACACCATATTAAAACAGAAAACCCTGGTCTGGAAAATTCTGACGGCCTATATCCCTAAAACCTTAGTCAAACTAATGGGCAAAAAACGGATCACAGACATCCTCAATACCGACGCCATGCAGGAATACCGGGATGCCATCATCACCAAAAAACTGGCGGCTACGGCCTTTTATCGGTTCGGCCTGGAATGGGAGAATTTTACGGCAGGGCTGGAAAAAGACTTTACCGGCACAGTGGCAGGCCTGGCTGCTTCCCCCCACCCCCCACGGCAGAAGGCATAACTTTGAACGTCTGCGGCTTAATCATAGCATGATTCTTGTTTGGATTAAGCCCCCTAAAACTATAACGACTCAGTCAATTTTATCCGGTAAAAATTAATGGCTCAACAAGAGGAAGGCACGGCAGCACCGGAACAATGCGCCGTGCCGAAAGAAAAAATAAGGAAGGATCAGGTCAATTGCCGGGCGCTTAATTGGTGGTGAAGATCCGTATCCGGATTAACCTTTGGGCAGGCTCGTGTCAGCCAGCGGGAGTGGTGAGGGGTAATCAGGGCATAGGGTTTGATCCAGGTCAGGGCGATAAAAAAGAAAAATCCATAGACAAATGCCAGTATTGAGGAGGTCTTGCCGAATTTCCAGGCGTAGATTGAGGCGGACAGGCTGGAACCCAGCACAATGCCGATAATGGTCTTGCTCCCGAATATGGCCGGGTGCCACAGAATCAGCCCCCAGGAAATCAAGAAAAAAATTTGGGCCACGGTAAGTTTAAGCACGTCGGAAACCAGGTTAATCCGCGCCCCAAGCATTGATCCCCGGCGAAACCGCGTAAAAATAAAGGCCGTCATGGCAATGGTTTCACGCACATTGCTTCTGGCCCATCTCAGATACATTTTGCAAAGCTGGGCATAACCCACCGGTACCTCGGTAAAGACCCTGGCGTTCTGCTGAAACACCACATCATATCCCCGGCGAAGAATCATATTTGTCATTGCGCGGTCTTCGCCGATATTGGCGGGCCGCCCAAGGAAAGTCTGGTTCCGCCATTTATCAAGCACACCCATGACAACGGATTTACGGTATGCGGACAGGGCACCGGGCGTGCAGGTCACTGTGCGGAACATGCTCTGGCCGGCACGCATGAAATCAAAGCTGAACACAAAAACAATGTCCACCATCCGGGGGATAATACCCTGGGCCTGGTTGAGTACCCGAACATTGCCTGCAACAGCGCCCACGATGGGATTTAATGAAAACGGCGTCACCAGATTTCTAAGGGTGTCGGGCTCCACCATGGAGTCACTGTCCACTGTCACCAGTACCGCACCTGTACTTTTCCTGAACCCGTCATAAAGGGCCTGGCGCTTGCCCTGGTTCCGGGGCTGGCGTATGGTCAGGACAGGTAATGTAAGTGTTCTTTGGGCCTGTTTAATCCATTCCCAGGTGTCATCCACACTGCCGTCATCCACGGCAATCAATTGAATTTTTTTCCTGGGATAGTTGCTGGCAGCAAGGCTTTTAAGGGTGTCAAACACCTGACGGCCCTCATTGTAGGCCGGTACTACGATTGTGCAGGTCGGCAGTTGATCATCGGACACACCCGGAATTGGCCTGTATTTCAGTACCAGGATGATTCTCCATACCAGTTCTGCCAGGGCCAGGCAGGAAAAAACGGCAAATAAGGCAATCAACGTATTCCCCCAGGCCTCCCCCTTAAGGAATTGGGTGGCAGATGAACCGCCGGCACCATGCAGACAGGCCGCTGCCACAACGGCCAAGATACAGGCCAGGGCTACAATTTTTTTTTTATTTCCAACTATCTTTCTGGACGTTACCATGAATTTACATCTCCTTAATTCTTTAAAATCCATCACCAGCAGAGCAAAGGGCACGCCATGATGTGATCTACAATCTATGGAATACAGCAAAAGGCATGCCACAATATAACATATTGAATTTCAATGGAATTTATCTAAACAGGGAAATTCAGGTACAAACTGGTTACCAAAATTTCATCCCAGGAAACAAAATTTTCATTTTTGGTTTTTCTGAATATAATCTTGTAAACATCAGTCTGAACAAAAAACTCAAATGCCCTGTGAATTAAAAATTCACAGGGCATTTTCATGAGATTGCAGCCGATCCCCTAATTACCAAACAGGCTCTTAAGGATGGGTATTAAATATCGCCCGGTGTAGCTGCCGGAATTTTTAGCCACATCCTCCGGCGGACCGGCCGCCACAATCCGCCCCCCGCCGCTGCCGCCCTCGGGACCGATGTCCATAATCCAATCGGCGGTCTTAATCACATCCAGATTATGCTCAATGATCACCACAGTGTTGCCGGCATGGGTAAGGCGCTGGAGCACCTGCAGCAGCAAGCGAATATCCTGGAAGTGCAGACCGGTGGTGGGCTCGTCCAGAATATAAAGGGTGTCACCGGTGTCCTTTCTGGCAAGCTCCCGGGCCAGTTTGATCCGCTGGGCTTCGCCGCCGGACAGGGTGGTGGCGGCCTGGCCCAGTTTGATATAGGAAAGCCCCACATCCACCAGCGTATCCAAAATCCTGGTGATCCTGGGATGGGCGTCAAACAGGTCCCTGGCCTGTACTACGGACAGATCCAGCACATCGGCAATGGAGTGATCTTTGTATTTAATCTCCAGGGTGGACTTGTTGAACCGTTTGCCGTGGCATATGTCACAGGGCACAAACACGTCGGCCAGAAAGTGCATCTCCACCTTAATGTATCCGTCCCCATGGCAGGCCTCGCACCGGCCGCCCTTAACATTAAAAGAGTACCGTCCTTTTTTATATCCCCTGGCCTGGGATTCGGGCAGCATGGCAAACAGGTCCCGGATGGGATCAAACAGTTTGGTGTATGTGGCGGGATTGCTGCGCGGGGTCCGGCCGATGGGTTTCTGATCGATGTTGATGACTTTGTTGATGTGGGACAGCCCGGTGATCTTTTTATGTTTTCCTACGTTCATCTGGGAACCGTGCAGTTTTACCGCCAGGGCCGGATAGAGAATCTGGTTGATCAGGGTGGATTTGCCGGCCCCGGACACGCCGGTGACGGCCGTTAAAAGCCCCACAGGGATTTTGGCTGTGATGTTGGCCAGGTTATTTTCACATGCCCCGTGGATGGTGAGCCATTTATTTCCCTTGGTTTTGGGCGTTCTCCGTTTTTCAGGCACGGCAATGGTCTCACGTCCGCTTAAAAATTGACCCGTAAGGGAAACCGGGTTTTCCCGAATCTGTTCAGGTGTGCCCTGGGCCACAATTTCACCCCCCAGGTGGCCGGCACCCGGGCCGATGTCCACAATCCAGTCCGAGGCCTCCATGGTTTCCTGGTCATGCTCCACAATGAGCAGGGTATTGCCGATATCCCGCAGGTGTTTCAGCGTGGACAGCAATTTAATGTTATCTCTCTGGTGAAGGCCGATGGAGGGTTCATCCAGAATATAAAGCACCCCGGTCAGTTCAGACCCCACCTGGGAGGCCAGGCGGATGCGCTGGGATTCCCCGCCGGACAGCGTGGGACCGGACCGGTCCAGGGAGAGATAATCCAGGCCGACGTTCACCAAAAAGCCCAGACGATCCCGGATCTCCTTGAGCAGTTCAGCGGCAATGAGCTTTTTGCTGCCGGTCAGCTCAAGGGAAGAGATAAAACTATAGGCCTCTTTCACGGTCATCTCAGTGACATCTATAATGGATTTGCCGTTGATCTTGACATGCAGAACCTCATCCCGCAGCCGCCGCCCTTTACATGTTGGGCAGCCGGCAGCGGTCATGAAATTGGTATAGTACTTTTTCTGGTGTTCCGACTGGGTGTTCCTGTACCGGCGCATCAGGGTGTGGATCAGGCCTTCGTGGGTGCGGGAAAAACTGCCCTGAATTTTTGACGAGTTCCAGTTCACGGTCATCTGTTTACTGTCGGAGCCGTAGAGCAGCAGATCCCGCTGTTTTTTGGGCAGCTTTTTCCAGGGAATATCGAAATCAATACCCCACTGCTCTTCCATGGCCAGAAGCTGGCCTTTGCCCCAGGAATTTTCATTGTTAAAGCGCGGCTTCTTAATGAAATAATTTTTCCAAGTGACCACGGCGCCCTCACGGATGGATAGATTGGGATCCGGCACCACCTTATCCGGATCAATGGCCAAAAGGGTGCCGATGCCGTTGCAGTCGGGACACATGCCCAAAGGAGAGTTAAAGGAAAAAATCTGGGGCGTAAGTTCAGGGTAGGCAATACCGCAACAGGAGCGGGCCTCGCTCATTTTCAAGTCTTCCCGGCCCTCCATGTGGACAATGAGTTGGCCTGCGCCCAGTTTCAGGGCCGATTCCACGGAATCGGTGAGCCGTTTTTCAAACGCGCTTTGGGATTTTACCACCAGCCGGTCAACGACCACTTCAATGTGGTGTTTTTTGTTGCGGGCCAGGGTCTGGACATTTTCAAGATCCTGGACCACCCCGTCCACCCGGACCCTTGCATAGCCCTCGCGCTTGAGATCTTCAAGGCGCTCCCGGTGTTCACCCTTACGGTTTTCCACAATGGGCGCCAGAATCAGGATTTTAGAACCGTCAGGCAGATCCATAATCTGGGAGACCATGGCCTGGGCATGTCCCCGGCCCACCTTTTTCCCGCATTTATAGCAATACTGGGTCCCCACCCGGGCAAAGAGAACCCGCAGGTAGTCGTAAATTTCGGTGATGGTACCCACGGTGGACCGTGGATTTTTGGAAGCGGCCTTCTGTTCAATGGCAATGGTGGGGGAGAGCCCACGGATGGTTTCGTAGCGCGGTTTTTCCATCTGCCCGATGAACTGCCGGGCATAGGAGGACAAGGACTCCACATACCGGCGCTGGCCTTCGGCAAAAATGGTATCAAAGGCCAGGCTGGACTTGCCCGACCCGGACACACCCGTCACCACCACCAGTTTTTTCTTGGGGATTTCTACATCAATATTTTTAAGGTTGTGTTCTTTGGCGCCCCGGACAATGATCCGGTCCAGTTCTTTGGACCGGGAATGATCTTCCAGGGGGTGCAGGGGAGTCGGGCTATGAGCATTATAGTTATCGGCTGTCTGTGTTACAGCGGCAGCAGTATTCTTTTTCATGGGTCACCAGGGTTTGTTTTTGGTTACCCTAGCAACGATAATCACCCACAATAAAAAGTAAAGTCCGGGGCATCTATGGCATATTTAATTTTGACCATGGGCCTAATTTTCAGCCTTCCGTTGCTGACACACGATGTTGTGGTTGAACAATTTTGTTAAGAAATGAATCCGACATAACTTAACCTGGGAGCGCGGGCGGCTCCGCATCTTTATAATACTTGCGGACATGCGGGCGCGCCGCCCGCGCTCCCGGAGATAGCAAAATGAGCAAGTATAGAAACTTTTTTGGTAAATCATTCATCAAAATAATTTGACCAGTCAAAATAATTCATCAATTCCGCTTCAGAACAAAACTATAATTAACAGTGAGAATTACACGCAAGTGTTTATCACACACCGTTGCTTCTTTCGTTAATCATCTTTATGGTCGAGAT
>JAQYWJ010000175.1:0-2068 GCA_030145005.1 Desulfobacter sp.
CCGCCGTAAAAAAGCCGTGCAATGGACTGTTCCGTGGAAAGGCCGATGATGATCAGCACCACGGACGGCGGGATTACAACCCCCAGGGTGGAGCCGCAGGCAATAGACCCGCAGGAAAGCATGGGCTTGTACCTGAAATTGGACATCTGGGGAAATGCCACCGTGGTCATGGTGGCCGCCGTGGCGGTATTGGACCCGCAGATGGCGGCAAAAGCGGCACAGGCCATGATGGTGGCCATGGCAATGCCGCCCCGGATATGGCCTACCCACTTATACGCGGCCTGATAAAGGCGTTCGTTGACCCCGGAATAAAAGGCAATCTGTCCCATGAACACAAACAAAGGGATCACGGTGAGCCCGTACTTGGAAAACACCGACCAGAACTCCTGGCTGACCATGTTTACACCGGCATTAAAGTTGAGAATATAGGAAAAGCCGCCAAAGCCCACCAGGGCCATGGCAAAGCCTACGGGCATGCCGAACACGAACAGCAGCAGCATCAGGATGGCAATCCCGAGGATGCCCACCAGGGCCAGACTCATTTGGAATCCTTTTGAAAAAACAATTTAAGCAGATCAATAAACAGCATGGCAGCCAACAGAAAGCAGCCGAATGCCACGACAAAGGCAAAGGGATAATAAACCATTCTAAGGGTTTCCGATACCTCGCCTGTTTCAAGAAGGGTCATACCCCGTCGGCCCACAAACCAGGCAGCCACAAGAAAAAAAATGGTGCATAATCCGTTGTTCACGGCAAATACTGCCGTTTTGACTCTCCGCGGAAACCGGCTGACCAAAATGTCCACGTGGATGTGCTCTCTTTTTTTCTGGGTAAGGCCCATGGCAAGGGCCGTGATCACGGCCCCTGCAAATCCCATGATTTCATAGGTGCCCCGGATGGGCACCCAGACCCTGCGCAGCACAATATTGCCCATGGTCAAAAGGATCATGAACACCAGGATGGTCCCGGCAATGATCCCGGCGCATCGGTTAAGGATGTCGCTTATTTTTTCAATGGTTTCCATGGGTGCATAGCTATTTTGCGGTACGTTTTATGATAAGCGCTTTAATATCTTTTACAATCTGATCTCCGGGCAGGCCTTTTTCTTCGGCTTTTTTAATCCAGCTTTCCGTAATGGGCGCAAGTTGTTTATTCCACTCGACCTTTTTCTCAGGTGACAGCGTAATTACTTCAACCTGGTGTTCTTTCTTTGACCAGGCAATGGAATCGCTGACATGCCGGTCCATGTATTCGCCGGTCCAGGCAGCCTGTTCCTCGATCATGCCGTTCATGACTTGTTTTACATCGTCGGGCAGCTTGTCCCAGGCGCTTTTGTTCATGATCACGGCAAAGGGATAGATCACGGTGTCGGTGATGGTGATGTATTTGCAAATTTCAGCAAATTTAAGATCCTTCATCACCTCCAAAGAGGAGAAAAGCCCCTTGACCACACCTTTTTGCAGGGCTTCAGGGGTGTCGGACATGGGCATACCCACCTGGTTCGCGCCCCAGGATTTAAGAATCTGGGCCGCGCCGCCGGAGGCACGCAGATCCAGCCCCTTGAGGTCGGAAAGCTCGGCCACCGGCGCCTTGGACATGATGTTGGCAGGGGCTGTGACAAACATGGTCAAAACCTTGACCTTGTCAAAGGCCTTGGGCTGGTATTTGTTGTACAGGTCCAACAGCACAAGGCTGCCGGTTTTGGCATCGGGAATTTCCAGGGGCAGGCTTGTGGCATTGGTCACGGTGAAACGGCCGGGCTGGTAAGCCATGCAGATACAGCCGATGTCGGCCTGGCCGTTGATAACTCCATCCATCATGTCTTTGGCGCCCAAAAGCGTGCCGCCGGGAAAGGTGTTGACGGCAACGGCGCCGTCCGTGCGTTTTTCAATTTCAGTTTTCCATCTTTCCATCTGTACGCAGGGAAAGGTGGGAGCAGGGGGAAAATTGGCATAGTTCAAGCTGACTTTTTTGGCCTGGACCGTTACAGGGGATGTTCCGGAAACAAGGGCAACCGCTGCCAGAACACAAAAAAATAATGATACTTTTTTCATTTGAACTCCTTTAT
>JAQYWJ010000175.1:2168-4781 GCA_030145005.1 Desulfobacter sp.
TTATTCAGATGAGCGGTTGTCAAACACCCGCTTGCTCTTTTTTTCCGTCCGGGGCAGGTGGCCGTAATCCACAATTTCAACCCGGGATCTGACCAGCAGTTTTTTACGGATCCGGCCGGACACCTGATCGGCCAAGCTGTTGCCTTCTCCTGCGCCTGCATCCTTGGTGCGCTCCACCCGGATGGTCATGTAATCCCTGCCGTCGGCATCCTGGTTCAGGTGAATCTGGTACTCACTGCCTACCCCGTCAATGCCGCCTAGGATATGATCAATCTGGCTGGGATAAATGTTTACGGCCCTGAAAATGAACATGTCGTCAGTACGGCCGGAGATCCGGGCATGCCGGGGAAAGGGGTTGCCGCAGGCGCAGGCCCCGGGGATCAGCCGGGTGACATCATGGGTTCGGTAGCGGATTAAAGGCGTACCCTGTTTCTTCAGGGTGGTGACCACAAGCTCCCCTTCTTCCCCGGCCGGCAACGGTTTCAGGGTCACCGGGTCAATCACTTCGAAGATAAAATAGTCGGCCCAGTAATGAATTCCTGCGTGTTCTGTGCAGTCAAGGCCGGTGCCGGGTCCGTAAAGCTCGGTCATGCCATAGATGTCATGGATATGTTTAACTCCGGTGATCTCCTGGATACGTTTGCGCATGGACGCGCTGTGGCGCTCGGCGCCTAGGATAATGGTTTTAAGTTTAATTTTGTCCATGAGTTTACGCTTTTCAATCTCTTCGGACATAAGAAGCCCCATGGACGCCGTAGAACAGAATACAGTGGATTCAAGATCCAAAAGCATGTCAATGTGCATATCCACGTTGGCAGGCCCTAAAGGTACGGCCATGGCACCTAACCGCTCGCACCCGTTCTGAAAACCGACACCTGCAGTCCAAAGCCCGTAGCCCACGGCAATCTGAACCCGGTCCGCTTTGGTGACACCGGCCAGCTCATAGCACCGGGCAAAAATATTGGCCCAGTTGTCCACATCCTCTTTTGTGTAGCACAAAATTTTTCTTTTACCCGTGGTGCCGGAAGATCCGTGGATTCGTACAATGTCGGACATTGGCGCAGACCGTAAGGGAAAGGGATAGTCCTCAAGAAAATCGTGCTTGTCCGTAAAGGGCAGGTTTTCGAGAGCATCAAGACTTTTAATGTCTTCGGGCCGACACCCTGCATTTTCGAGCTTTTTTTTGTAATAGGGGCTGTTATTATAGGCGTGGGACACGGTCCATTTCAGACCCTGCTCCTGAATATCTGCAATCTGTTCGCCGGTTATGTTTAAAGGGATAAAACTCATTAATTTACCTTTTTTCGTATAGTTGCATGCCTGACTTAAGCAGGCTCAATACATTTGTCGCCACCGCAGGTTTTGCCTGGAACTTCTCCTTGATCATGCGGGAAAGGCTGTCTGGGTTGAATACATTGGCGTCATCTTTCATGGCACCCAGGAAAAACCCCAGCATGGCTACATTTTCGCTGCGTACATTGCCGGCCTCTTCAGCCAGGGCTGTGGCATCTCCAGAAAATATCCGGTATCTGTCATCTTCAACAGGATCGGGGCTGTTCACCACGGCCAGCCCCCCGGGTTTGAGGAAATAGGAATGGTGGGCAAAGCTTTCAGCTTTCAGGGCAATCAAGGCATCTGCAGTGGCAGGCCGGATCAGCGGACCTGAAAAATCACCGATTTTAAGATAGGAAATTACATTTCCACCCCGCTGGGCCATGCCGTGGGTTTCCGAAGTGAGTACGGGAAGATTGTCGGCCATGGCAGCGCCTGCAAGCAATTTTGTAATAAAAAGAACGCCCTGGCCGCCCAGACCTGAAATGATAATCTGCTGATTATTTGACATGATATTTACTCCTGGTTTTCAAGAACAAGTGCGCCCTTGGGGCAGACAAATGAACATACGACGCATCCGGTGCAAAGGCCAGGGTCAATGCAGACCTGTTCAGTCTCTTTGTCCATGCTTAAGGCCGGGCATTCAAACTGGCTTACGCAATATCCGCAGCCGTCACACACATCCGCATCCACAACCACTTTTTTAAAGGATGCGTTGAGTTCGGCCCTGTCCATGTCAAGCAGACAAGGATGTTCGGCAATGACCACGGCCGGTCCGTTTTCCTTGCAATACGCTTTTGCCTCTTTGAGAATTT
Organism: Desulfobacter sp.; assembly: GCA_030145005.1. Classification (GTDB taxonomy): domain Bacteria; phylum Desulfobacterota; class Desulfobacteria; order Desulfobacterales; family Desulfobacteraceae; genus Desulfobacter. Next base: position 4,316 of record JAQYWJ010000175.1, read on the forward strand.
TGATAAATGCCGGTAGATCATATGGGTCTGCGGTTTTGATAAAATTCACCCCGCAGCCTTTGACAATGGCAGGGATATTTACGGCAATGCAGGGATCTCCGGATGCGTCCCGGCCCGAGGCCGGTGTTGGCTGGTGCCCGGTCATGGCCGTGGTCCGGTTGTCCAGAATCACCAGGACGTAAGGGATTTTTTTGGTAACGGTTTCGATCAATCCGGGAATACCGGAATGGAAAAAAGTGGAGTCACCAATGGTGGAGAAAACGGGCGGTTGCTTCTCGTTTTTAGCATAGGCAATGGTAAAACCCGCAGCTTGGCTGATGCCTGCACCCATGCAGGTGACTGTGTCCACAGCACCGAGGTTGCAGCCCAGTGTATAGCATCCGATGTCGCTGGTGAAGATGCCCTTGGGCGCGACTTTTTTAATGGCATAAAAGCTGGCCCGGTGGGGGCAGCCTGCGCACAGGGT
>JAQYWJ010000176.1 GCA_030145005.1 Desulfobacter sp.
CCTGAAATCCCACCCGATTCAAAATACCTGGGATAAGCGTTCCGGTAGGCCCTCATAAGCCTGTTCCAAGGCAGGTCCGCAAAATGCCCATGGTCTTCAACATATTCCAGATGCCGCTGCCCTTTGGCATCAAAGGGGTGAAACACACTGTCTTCCCGGCCGTCAAATTCCAGGGGCTGAACACCAAACGCCTGGCACAGGCTCAAGTTGAATGTCGGTGTCGCCTTGACCCATTTTTCTTCCAGAAATATATCGGTATACCCGTGCCATTCAAAAAGATCCGTGCCCATTTTTGCCCTGAGCTTGGGCGTGGTCAAATGATTCTTCACATTGGCAAATCCCAGACGGGCCGGTATGGACTGGGCCCTGAGACAGGCGGCTAAAAGTACAGCCTTTGATACGCAGAATCCCTTGCCTTCGGTCAGAACCCGGCTTGCCTTAAAGCCCTCTTGGTGGTTAGGAATCTCATAGGGGTCATACCGGATCTGATCCCTGACAGCGTAAAAAATACTTACAGCCTTTTTCACTGGGTTATCTGACGGTCCTGCATGCCGGGATGAAAATGCAATGATCTTTTCATGGTCCGAATCAATAAAAAACGTTGGTGCACCATACAAGGAGAGCTGGTCAATATTCATATCTTTTATCCTGTATCCTGAAAATTAAATTGTGAATATACATCCCAATTCCGGGGTTGCGCCACATGTCTGCTATACCGGTTACCCGCCCTGAAATCAATAGCCATACCTGTATATAGACACATTTGTGTACCAAATTTTGAGACAAATGCACCAGGGCCGCATTTTCAAGTCCGCCGGACATCTTTTTTTCAAACCGTTTTAGGAATGAATCCGAAACAACTTAACCTGGGAGCACGGGCGTCTCGCCCGCATCTTTACAATACTTGCAGACATGCAGGCGGGACGCCCGCGCTCCCGGATATAGCAAAATGGGCAACTATGACAAACACATCCATGAATTGACGCTCAAATTCAGTGCTTTAGGGCAGTTCATACAATAACGCTCAATGATGGGGGTAAAGGCCAACAGCCCTGCATAAACCAGCCTGGCATAATTTGTGCTTTTTTATTCTAATAAGAGCCCCATAGAATAATTATGAAGACAGTCAACAGCAATAAACACTAAAAAGAGAACAGCCATGAAACCATACGGCAGAAAGACAAAAAAGCAGGTGGGCGAAATTCTTGCCCTTGGCAATCGCCGCCAGGCCCTGGACAGGCTGGCGCAGATTCCGGATGCCCAGCTCACCGGACATCTGTTCTCTTATTTTTACAACAAGGATGAACTGATCAAGTTTCGCAGCGTAACCGCCATGGGGGAGCTTGTCGCAAGGATTGGGGATAATTCCATGGAAAAAGCCAGAATAATTTTGAGACGGATCATGTGGAACTTGAACGACGAATCCGGCGGCATCGGCTGGGGGTCACCCGAGGCCATGGGAGAAATTTTAAGCAAAAGCCCGGCCCTGGCCCGGGAATTTAAAAGCATCCTTTTTTCCTACCTGGATCACAGAGGCAACCACATTGAACATGAAATTCTCCAGCGCGGAGTTTTGTGGGGAATTGGTACATATCTTGGGACAGCACCCAAAGATCTGACCGATGTCACCAGGGAACAGCTCCAGGAGCATCTTTCCTCTAAAGATCCGGTAAAGCGTGGATATGCCATAAGGGCATTGTCCAATGCCCATATTTTCGAATCTATGGTTCTGCCCGATTTTATCCAGGCAGACAGAACAACCATTGATATTTACACAGGGTGGGATTTTACGGCTGCCCGGATATCGGATATGGTTCATGCTTACACCCCGGAACAGATCCTGGCCGGAAATGAATAATTACCAGTTTTACTTCCCCTGGTGTGAAACGATTAGAGAGAATTTGCCATGCTGAAAAAAAAATGTGACATAAACATCGCAAGCACCATTGAACTGGCACATAAAATGATTGAACTGGCACAGACCGGATATGAACACCATGAAGACCCCGGCTGCGGTATACTTTATGGAATTTTGCTGGATACAGGATACAAGCTTCTTGATCTTGCAGAAAAAGAGAAACAGGCTCATATTTTAAAAGGATGGTGGCTTGAATCCATCGATAAAGGAACGATTTGATGAACAAACAAAAAAAACCGGTAATTGATCTTGGCTGCTGCAACCAATGCGGCGTATGTGTTGACCTGGCCCCTCACGCCTTTGAAATTAATGATGCAGGTTATGTGGATATACGATCCCTTGACAGCTATGAGGATGACGAAGATATCCTTGAAGCTGTGAAAAACTGCCCCAAAGACTGTATTTCCTGGGAGTAATTCCCCAGAAAAATTTCCTCTTCAGTCCCAGGGACTTGGAAAAAATGGAGGATTTATTTTTTTCCGAGTCCCTTACCGTTCAGACATTCATTCAGTAGGCCCCATTTTTTCTTTTTACAGATGCAAAAAAACATTGCGCCTGATACACAAATGTGCCATTTAAAAGACCAATTCAAGAACAGCTTGATATCGATTACTAAAAGCGCGCTGCCGGGAAATCAAAAATGGAAAAATTTACACATTCTCTACTGGATCTGCACAATCTCAACCTCGTGGTGGACAATCTTAAACTTGGTGTCATGGCACATACCACGGAGCGTATCATCACTGTTTTTAATAAGGAAGCAGAAAAAATTACCGGATATAGTAAAAAAGAGGTCCTGGGCAAAGACTGCCACGATGTGTTCCAGGCCCCGCTTTGCGGTTCCAAATGTTCCTTTTGCGAGGATTCCCCGAAACTTTCCGCCGGAACCAAGGAGTACCCGGTTACCATAGTCACCAAAACAGGAGATACCCGGCATCTGGAAATGACCGTTTACTGCATCCCGGACCATGAAGGGGAAATCCAGGGAGTTGTGGCCTCGTTCCGGGATATGACCGATTCCATACGTTTGTCCCTGAAAGCCGAAGATCTTTCCAATTTTGCCGGCATCATCGGCAAGGACAAAGCCATGCAGGACATTTTCCGGCAAATCCGGGATGTGGCCTTGTATAACTACCCGGTTCACGTATCCGGTGAAACCGGTACCGGTAAAGAACGGGTGGCCTATGCCATCCATGACATCTCGTCCTACGGCAACGGCAGTTTCGTTCCGGTCAACTGCGGGGCCATCCCCGAAGGCATTGTGGAAAGCGAGCTGTTCGGCCATGTTAAAGGCGCATTCTCAGGGGCGGTCAAAGAACGTAAAGGTCGGTTTGAACTGGCCCATAAAGGCACCCTGTTCCTGGACGAAGTGGCGGAACTGCCCTTGAAAACCCAAGTAAAACTATTACGGTTCCTCCAGGAAGGATCATTTGAAAAAGTAGGCGGAGAAAAAAATATCAGCGTGGATGTGAGAATTATTTCAGCAACCAACAAGGATCTGGCAGAAGCGGTCCGGGCCGGGCGGTTCAGGGAAGACCTTTATTACCGGCTCAACGTCATTCCCATCCACCTGCCGCCCCTGCGGGAAAGAAAAAACGATATCCCGCTTTTAGCCGAACATTTCCTGCGGGAGGCGGAAAAAGAAAACAAAAAGTCCGTACCGGAACTTGCCCCTGACACCATTCGGGATATGATGGACTACCACTGGCCCGGCAATGTCAGGGAACTAAAAAATGTGATCCAGTTTTCCGTGGTCCGGTCCCGGGGCAGCGTTATTCTGCCCACGGATCTTCCCTTTATATCCAACAGGCAGCCCATGCGGCCTCTCTTATCAAATGAGTCCGCAGAGTCCGGTACGCAGTTTACCCGGGGCAAGCTCAATCAGGAAAATGTCCAAGCCGCCCTAATCAAAACCGGCGGCAACAAATCCAAAGCCGCCCGTGTGTTAGGTGTGGGCAGGGCAACCCTGTACCGCTTTTTAAGTGACTATCCTGAAATTAGAGCCTTTTCAGACACTTTCTAACTTTTGGGTCATGTAATACAGAACCGGCACCGCCATCCTGGAAATCAGCAGGGAGGCAATCTCACCAAACATCATAGAAAACAAAACCCCCGGACCTGCAAAGATTTGAAATGCAGGTCCGGGGGTTTATTTCCCGCTTTTCCGACAGGCCGGATTATCCCACAGCCTTCACATTTTTTGGTCCATGACCGAGAACAAGCCGGTCTTTTTCTTTGTCAAGGCGGAAATACACGGTCTCGCCTTCCAGATAATCGCCCTTAAGCAATGCCATGGACAGCGGGTTTTCAATTTCCTGCTGGATCACACGTTTAAGCGGACGGGCACCAAACCCGGGATTATACCCCTTCTGCACCAGAAAGGTCATGGCATCATCATCCAGATGAACAGCCAGGTTCCTTGCCGCCAGTCGCCGGTTCAGGGCCGTAATCTGGATGGCGGCAATATCCATGAGATGTTCGCGTTCCAGGGCATGGAAGGTGATGATCTCATCAATCCGGTTTAAAAACTCCGGCCTGAATGCGGCTTTAAGGGCCTGCTGCACGGCCTGTTCCACCTCATCGGATAAACCACTCTTCCCTGCTTCAAGCAGGATCCTGGACCCGATATTGGATGTCATGATGATGATGGTGTTCCTGAAATCCACAGTTCGTCCATGGCCGTCGGTCATCCGGCCGTCGTCCAGGGCCTGGAGCAGGATATTGAACACGTCCGGGTGGGCCTTTTCAATCTCGTCAAACAGGATCACACTGTAGGGCCTGCGCCGCACCGCCTCGGTGAGGTACCCGCCCTCGTCATATCCCACATACCCGGGAGG
>JAQYWJ010000177.1 GCA_030145005.1 Desulfobacter sp.
TATAACAGAAACTACAAAGATCATCAAGAACCTAAAATATGGCCCCAGCCAGGCGCTCCACCGGAAATCCCCTTAAAAGCTGAAAAAATCAATTCCAGCCGACTGCATTAGCCAGGTAGGGTGGGCAAAAGCGCAGCGTTGCCCACCATTGTATGTAAGTACAAGTATAGAAATAATTCCCGGTTAGTGTCTCTTGATAAAAACTCAATAAAACTATATAAAAACAGTGCATTGGATAATAATTTATAACTTGTCTTAATAGCGATTTATTTTTTTACCCCTACTTATAACATTTTGTGCCTAAACGATAAATCAGATGGACTCAAGTTTATGGACAACCGGTGGGCACAAAAAGCGTGCCCACCCTACCTCTACCGTGCTGAAAGCGCTATCCGCTCCCTGTTAAAAATCGCAATCGTCAATTTAATGATCTGTTAAATTCCCTTTTATTCTGGACCAGAAGAGCCGTTAACTTTGTATATTATTTAAGCCCGAATCAATTATTCCGAGCCGCGACAATTATGGATTTGCCGGCAAAATCTTATCCAGGTCCAGATTATGCCGCTTAAGCTTGTTGTTCAACGTTGTTCTTGTAATGTTAAGAATCCTGGCCGCTTCGGTTTTGTTGCCCTTTGTCTGCCTAAGTGTCTCTATCAGGGCAATGCTTTCGATTTCATTCAGGGTTTTCCCGCCCCCGGAAAGCTGGTGCTGGACTATATTTTCCGGTTCATAATCCTTTAACACGTTTGAGGGCAGATCTTTTTCACAGATATACTGCCCCAGACACAGGATAATGGCGCGTTCAATGATATTTTCAAGTTCACGCACGTTGCCCGGCCAGCTGTATTTGACCAGGGCATCCATCGCCATGGGGGTAAACCCTTTAATGATTTTTTTGTTCTCTTTTGTGTACCTGTTTAAAAATTTCTGGGCAAGCAGAGGGATGTCATCTGCCCTGTCCCGCAATGGCGGCACCTTTACATTGATGACATTGAGCCGGTAAAACAGGTCCTGTCGAAAATCCCCCTTTTCCACCTCTTTTTCCAAATTTTTGTTGGTGGCGACAATCACACGCACGTCAATGCTTGTGACCTTATCGCTGCCCACTTTCTGGATCTCTTTTTCCTGGAGGACCCTGAGCAGTTTTACCTGCATGGATAAGGGGATCTCGCCGATTTCATCAAGAAAAATTGTACCCTTGTCCGCCGATATAAAAAGGCCGTCCCTTGGTTTATCCGCTCCGGTAAACGCCCCTTTTTCATGGCCGAACAATTCAGATTCCAGCAGGGTTTCACTTAACGCGGCACAATTCACCGAGATCAAAGGGTTCTCTTTTCGTTTGCTGTTTTTATGAATGGCCTTTACAAACAACTCTTTGCCGGTACCACTCTCACCGGAAATCAAAATGGTGGCATCAGTGGGGGCTGCAATTTTAGCCGTGTCAATGACCTCTTTGATGGCCGGACTTGTACCGATAATCCCGGAAAAGTCCCCCTCGTTCAGCAGTTGTTCTTTAAGCCGGCTGTTTTCCAAGGACAATTGCAGATGTTTTGTTACCCGCTCAATGGAGAGTTTGAGCTCCTCAAAATTCAAAGGCTTGGTCAGATAGTCATCAGCCCCCAGCCGCATGGCCTCAACCGCTTTATCCACCGAAGAGTATGCTGTCATGATAATGACCGGTATGGCGGGGTTGAGGTGCTTTATCTCTTTAAGCGCCTCCATGCCGCCCACGTTGGCCATCCTGACATCCATGAGAACAAGGTCATAGGGGTTTTTTTGTACTTGCCGGATGGCATCGGCACCGTCTTTGACACATTCAATGGCGTAAGAAAGGCTTTTTAAAAGGGTTTCCAGCATTGAAAGGTGGGCGGTGTCATCATCAACAATCAGTAATCGGCCTTTCATATCAGCTCCTCTTTCTTCTGTTCCAGGGGGATTGAAATCACAAATGTGGTGCCTTTGTTTTTCAGGCTTTCAATGGTGATGGTCCCGCCATGGCTTTCGATGATTTTAAAGGCGATGGCAAGGCCAAGGCCTGTACCTCGTTTTTTGGTTGTAAAATAGGGATTGAATATATTAGCCTGGTCTTCGGCGGATATGCCCCTACCCGTATCTGAAATCTCAAATTGCAGTCTGTTCTCCATGGCCTTAACGTTGACGATTAACGTGCCGCCGGACGGCATGGCCTGGATGGCATTTATAAAAATGTTGAGCAGCACCTGGGTCAACCGGTCTTTATCAACCTCAACTTCGGGCAGGTTTGGTTCAACTGAACTGATGATCTTTATATCTGCCGGATCTGCTTCATATTTTATCAGACGCAACGCCTTGTCCACCAGCTCAAAAATCCTGGTTTTCTTTAATTCCAATTGAATGGGCCGGGCAAACTCAAGCAGTTCCGAGATGACCCGGTTCACCCGGTCAACCTCTTCCGCCATGATGTTGGCGGCTTTTTTATTATCACTTTGTGGATCAAACAGGCTGCTGAAATAGGTGGCATAGCCTTTTATGGAACTTAAGGGATTTCTGACTTCATGGGCCACACCGGCAGCAAGGATACCCACGGCCGCAAGCTTCTCCTTCTGTTTGATCTCAAGTTCCAGGGCCCTGATCCGGCTTAAATCTTTAAGAATGAAAACATGGCCGATGAAATTGTCCTGGTTACCGACAATTTTTGTAATGGTTACGGTAACCGGAATTGCTTTGCCGCTGTGGCCCGGCAGTTTCAATTCCTGTTCTGAAACAAAACCGCCTTTATCCACCAGGTCAAGTCGTGTCAGCAAAGAAGGCGGCAGCACCTGGGCAGCCTTCTTACCTTTTATTTGGTCAAGCTCTTTTCTCAAAAGGATGGAGGCGGTCTCATTTACATAGATGACCTTTGCAGCATCATCCACCGCCACAATCCCCATGGGCAGGCTTGTTACCAGTTCGGAGGCAAATGCTCGTGTGTCCAGAAGAAGCCTGCGGGAACGGGCATGGTTCTGGGCCCAGAACAGGGAGACAATGCCGCCCAGCCCCAGAAATAAAATCAGTGCAATGCTTATGGTGCTGTTTTGAAGATCTTCCTTCCGGGCGTATTCAAATGGTGCGATATCCATCCCGATGAATATGGCCGGCCGGTTTTCAGGGTCTAAAAGGCGCTGTCGGGACAGACCTTTTATCCAGCCTCGCGCACACTTATGGGAACCGTCCATGTGACCTCCCATCATATGTCTTCTTAAACCTTTGCCCTGACCATGGCCTTTTAATGTCGGCAGAAAGGTTTTATAGACTTCAAAATAGTCTTTTGATCCCTGGCCTTTGACCGTGCGCCATTGGGGATAATCAGAGGGCTGCGCATCCGCTTTGGAAAGGGGAGGCGTAAACGGGGCACCTATTTTATCCTTTTGATTATGTGCAAGAACAGTCCCTGATTGATCCGCGATGATGATATAGGAGATGTCCTCCTGGGCCGCTGTTTCCTCCAATAAGGTCTGCAGATGCGCCTCACTTCCCATCCGGCACATCATCCCGGTGATGGTTCCCGCCTCAAAGGATCGAATCAGTGCCGCGCCTTTTTCCGAAAGGATCTGTCCCATATATTTTTTTTCACGGTTATAGTTCATGGCTGCCTGGGTGACCACCACCCCCACAAGTACAACACTGATTCCAATGATCACCCAGGGTGATATGGACCGGTTTAGGTAGGGTGTTTTGTTATCTGACATCATGATAATCTTCTGCTGACTGATTAAATTTTAATCACCGACATTCGGCAAGGTGATTAAAATTTAATCACGGCATCTCCTTTTTACAATGAATAAAAATCACTAAAAACAAAAAGATATGTAATTACAATGTTTTATATATTTACAAATCTTATGGCATACCGGTTGCAATATTAGGTCCATGAAGTTCGAATAGCGTACACGTTTTAAAAATTAAAAGTTTATAACCACTTAATTAACAGGAGTTAATCATGAAAAAAACGATTACAGCAATCACAACAATTTTTATCGTGGGATTTTTTGCAGTCAGTGCCTATGCCTGGGGATGCGGTTACGGATCAGGCACAGGTATGCGTGGATATGGAAAACGATTTAATAATCAGTCCGCAGTTAACCCCGCAGTCAATCAGGAAGACGTTGACGCCTTTTTCAAAGACACCCAGGCACTTCGGGCATCACTCTCTGCCGACCGGGCTGAGCTGAGTGCATTGACGGCAGGAACAAACCCTGACTCCAAGAAAGCCAGGGCCCTGTCCGAAAATATCAGCAAGACCCAGAATGAATTGAGAGCCAAGGCGCGGCAGTACAATATTTCAGACCCCATGGGCGGCCGGGGATACGGCCCGGGTGGTGGGTATTGTGGCGGGTATTGTGGCGGCCGGAACCGCAATCAATCTGCCGGATGCTGGTAGACCCTGTCTATGAAAGAAAAAGTACAGGCTGATCATTTGATCAGCCTGGTAGGGTGGGCAAAAGCGCAGCGTTGCCCACCATTGTATGTATAACATTTTGTGCCTAAACGATAAATCAGATGGGATCAAGTTTATGGACAACCGGTGGGCACAAAAAGTAGGGATCTGGGTCAGGTCTTGAATTATAAGTTTCATCTTGATTAAAAAATAACAATTCAAGACCTGACCCTGCCTTTTTGCTTGAGAATTTAGGGGTCAAACCACCCCTCATAGAAGAGGTCTGCGACATCATCGGCCACCACCACAACCCCGGAAAAATGAAACCGTCA
>JAQYWJ010000178.1 GCA_030145005.1 Desulfobacter sp.
TAGAGACTCTGAAAAAACAAATGCCACATATATTTTGCCCAGGCCCTTAGTTTTTATTCCCGGACAAAGGGCTAAGGAATAAATCCGAAATAGCTTAACCCGGGAGCGCGGGCGGCTCGCCTGCATTTTTACAATACTTGCGGACATGCGGGCGGGACGCCCGCGCTCCCGGATATAGCAAAATGGACAAGTTATTTAGGACCCGTTCCTAAGCGCATCAACGGCTGCCATACACACGGCCACGGATGATTGGGGATTTTCGGCTGAAAATACCGCATCTTCCTTTAAAAATGTTGCACGCCAATTGGTTTCGGTCATACTTTTGGGGCACATATCTTTTAACTGAAAGGTAAATCCTTTGGTTTCAAGAATCCCGGCAAGTTCCATGGCTGCATTAATGTTATAGACGGCCTGATCGGGAACGGACTTGCCAAGAAGCTGTTTGAGTTGTTCTTCTAAGATTTCAACTGCTGATTCGGACATTGTATTCTCCCATACAAAGGTGGTTTTATTTTCTCGTGAGCTACCCAAGCCTAAAGGCTATGGGCTTCCTGCTTCACAGAGGTTTGCTTAACATCATGAAAGATATTAAGGCTTACATCCTCTCCACAGGCTTGAGATCCCGCCACTCCGGCGGTACATGCTTTTTCAATATTGATGGCGGCGTTAATGTCCCTATAAGGATACGGCGTCATCAATTGCTCAATAGCTTTAAAAAAAATATCTGGAGTGTACGCCTAATCCGGTGATGATGAAAAGGACTTTCTAATCTTGAGATGGAAATTAACATAAGGCAAATTACATACGATTGTCGCCCCAGATACGGCAGATCTTGATTACAGGCATCGGGTATGCTATTAGACTCCAGCCATAAAAATTGTACCCCGCGCTGCAGACGTCGTAACGTTGGGGAATAGCGTCAGTATATACGATAACATATTGCACAGTATCCGGCAGGGACAATACAAAACTATGACATCGCAACTTGATTTAGTTAGGGCCATTCATGATATCAGCCGTCCGCAACTGCTTATAAAAAGTTTTGACGGGATACATATCAGCCGTCCATCACAAAGCAATATGGCGTCGCTGTCAGATCAGACCTATGTGCCGGCCATACGCCCGGAAAGCCTTGGGGATTCAGAATTTAAACGTCGCCATGGTTTAAAATATGCCTATGTGGCCGGTGCCATGGCCAACGGCATCGCGTCCACAGCACTTGTGAAGACCATGGGCGAAAACGGGATGGTCGGTTTTTTTGGTGCCGGCGGATTGAGCCTTTCACAAATTGAAACAGCCATTCTTGAACTTAAGGACGGCCTTGGGGACAAACCCTTTGGATTCAATCTGATCCACAGCCTGGCAGACCCGGACCATGAAATGGCAACGGTAAAACTCTATCTTGAGCATGGGGTAACCCTGATATCTGCGGCAGCCTTCATGCGCATCACCCTGCCTTTAGTCTATTATCGCGTCAAAGGCATCCATAGAAACAACCAGGGTGATATTGTCACCCCCAACCGCGTTATTGCAAAAGTGTCGCGCGTTGAAGTGGCCCGACAGTTTTTCGCACCACCGCCGGAAAAACTGCTCGACCAGTTGGTTGACCGGCAGATGATCACTTCAGATGAAGCAATGCTTGCCTCTCAAATTCCCATGGCCCAGGACCTTACCGCCGAGGCCGATTCCGGCGGGCACACGGATAACCGCCCTGCCCTGGCGCTTTTACCAACGTTCATTGCCCTGAAAAACGAAGCCATGGAAACACATAATTTTGAAAGCCCGCTATGTGTCGGTCTTGGCGGCGGCATTGCCACGCCGGAATCCGCCTCTGCCGCTTTCAGCATGGGTGCCGCATATATCCTTACGGGATCCATTAATCAAGCATGTGTGGAGGCCGGCATCTGCGAGGATGTAAAAAAACTGCTCAGCCAGACTGAACAGGCGGACGTTGCCATGGCGCCTTCCGCAGACATGTTTGAAATCGGCGCGCGGGTTCAGGTGCTTAAACGTGGTACGTTGTTTCCTGTACGTGCGGAAAAACTGTATCAGTTTTACAAAAATTATACCTGTTTTGAAGACCTTCCCCCGGCTGCCCAAAAAGAAATTGAGGATAAATTTCTATTAACTTCGTTTGATGCAGCATGGCAGTCCACCCGGGATTTTTTCCTGTCACGGGGAATTCAGCAGGAGGTGGATCGAGGGGAACAGGATCCGGCGCATAAAATGGCCCTGGTTTTCAGATCCTATCTTGGGCAGTCTTCCAGATGGGCAATCCAGGGTACCCCCCAGCGTAAAATGGACTACCAGGTCTGGTGCGGCCCTGCCATGGGTGCATTCAACCAATGGGCCAAAGGCAGCTTTCTTGAACCCCATACCAACCGGTTTGCAGCAGAGATCGCCATGAATCTGCTCACCGGCGCCTGTGTTGCCACCAGGGCCGCATTTGCAAGGGCCCAGGGGCTTGAACTGCCCCCCGCTGCAGGACTTTTTTCTCCCATGCCACTTGATGAAATATTAAAGCTGATTTCGTCATAACCTATGTAAAAGTATATGTAAAACTTTTGTCAATATCCTTGCTGGTGGATGATCCGAACCTCTTTGCCATATATATAGGTTCTGAAAATATATTTTAAACCAGCAACCATAATTGTTTTTCATATATGACACCTAAAGCCCCAACCAAAACACAGACGCCTTGTACCCCTAAAACGCCCATTGCCATCATCGGCATGGGCTGTATTTTCCCTGAATCCAGAAACCTTAAAGAATTCTGGAGATTGGTATTCAACGGCATTGATGCCATAACACAAGTACCTGAAAACTCACACTGGCGTCTGAAAGATTATTTCAATGAAGACCCGGAGTGCCCGGACCATGTCTATTGCAACAGGGGTGGTTTTTTACCGGACATTGCCTTTGACCCGTTAACCTATGGCATGCCCCCAAAAAACATTGAAGCAACGGACACCTCCCAGCTTCTTGGCCTCGAAGTGGTTCGCATGGCACTTGCCGATGCAGGCTACCCTGTGGGTCATGCCCATCTGAAAGAAAAACGGGTAAATGTCATCCTCGGGGTAACCGGCACCCAGGAACTGGTGATCCCCCTTGGCGCAAGGCTGGGGCACCCATTCTGGAAAAACGCCTTGGATGCAGCCGGCATCTCCCCTGATAAAAAGGAAAGCGTATTAAAACTGATCAGTGATTCCTATGTCAGCTGGCAGGAAAATTCATTTCCAGGCCTTTTGGGCAATGTGGTGGCCGGAAGAATTGCCAACCGTCTGGATCTGTCCGGCACCAACACGGTGTGTGATGCGGCATGTGCAAGCTCCCTTTCCGCCATTCATACGGCCATAATGGAACTTGAAACCGGACAGTGCGATATGTCCATCACCGGCGGGGTGGATACCCTCAATGACATTTTCATGCACATGTGCTTTGCTAAAACCGGTGTATTGTCCCACACCAGTGACGCCCGCCCCTTTTCAGAAAACGCCGACGGGACGGTGCTTGGCGAAGGCATCGGTCTGCTGGTACTCAAGCGGCTGGCGGATGCCCAACGTGATCAGGACCGGATTTATGCGGTCATCAAAGGCATGGGCACGTCCAGTGACGGACGTACTTCGGCCGTGTATGCTCCGGAGGCCAAAGGACAGATCAAGGCCCTGGAAAACGCCTATGGCAATGCAGGTATTTTGCCGGAATCCGTGGGACTGATTGAAGCCCACGGCACAGGGACCCGGGTGGGTGACAAGGTTGAATTCACGGCACTGAAACAATTTTTCAAAGACAAAGCGGTCGAATCCACAGCCCTCGGATCCGTGAAATCCATGATCGGGCACGCCAAAGCGGCAGCAGGTGCTGCAGGCATTATCAAGGCAGCCCTGGCGTTGCACCACAAGATCATCCCCCCCACATTGAAAGCCCAAACGCCCGACCCGGATCTGGATATACACAACTCCCCCTTTTATCTCAACCAGGTTGCAAGACCTTGGATCGGCAACGGTACGAATAACGCTTTGCGGTGTTCCGGTGTTTCCGCCTTTGGGTTCGGTGGATCAAACTTTCATGCCGTGCTTGAAGAGTACGCGCCTGAAAAAACCAATATCTCCTGGGACGGTACGGTGCAAATCCTGGCTCTTTCCGGAGAGACCAAAGAAGATATTGTTGAAAAGCTTGATACCGTTTCTGAAACCATCAAAACCCATGACACCCAGGACAAGGCCGCCTTTACCCAGGCCATTGCCTGGCAGGCAGCCCAATCCAGAAAAGCATTTTCATCAAAACATGAAGTGCGTTTATTGATTTTGCTGTCTGACCAGGATGATGTGTTTGAACGGATGGCCCAGGCAAAACGTGTGGTCAATGGTGATCAACCTGCCAAACCGCCGATATTCTTCGGCAAAGGTGCATCATCAGGGAAACTGGGATTTGTTTTCCCGGGCCAGGGAAGTCAGTACACCGGCATGGGCGGTCAGATTATGTCTGTTTTTCCGGAAAGCCTTCACATTCTTGATATGGCCCAGGCCTGTGTCGGTAACACGGATGCAGAAGATGATGGGCTGCTGTCCGCCTATATGTATCCGCCGCCGGAATATGCCATGGATAAAAAATCGGCCGAGGCGGCCCTGCGTCAGACCCGCATCGCCCAGCCGGCCATTGGTGCGGTCTCTTTGTCCATGCTGAACATTCTTTCCCGGTTCAAGGTG